>JAJZLA010000078.1 GCA_021803845.1 bacterium
AGTTATCGTCCGAATTATATGATAAATCTATTAACGCCCTTACGGCGTATTGTCCTTTAGAAGAAAGTTTCATATTTTAATTGAGTTTTATAATTTATTTCTTATTTTGACTGGATTCGATTTCCCTAATTCTATTCTCAAGTTCCGATATTTTCGATTTTAAAAGGGAAATTTCATAAAAAGCCGGGTCGAATAGCCTGTTATGCTCAAGATCTATATTGTCGTGAACCTCGGACTCGTCCCTTTTTGCGGATTTTGCGGGTATTCCGACTACGGTTGAATGTGCAGGAACGGCATTTACCACTACGGAATTTGCACCTATTTTAGAATCGTGTTCTATCGTCAAAGGCCCGAGTATTTTTGCTCCGGTTCCTATTATAACCCTGTCTCCTATAGTAGGATGCCTTTTTTCTTTTTTCCAGCTTGTTCCGCCAAGGGTAACTCCGTGATAAATAGTAACGTCGTCGCCTATTTCGGCGGTTTCGCCTATCACGACCCCCATGCCGTGGTCTATAAAAAACCTTCTTCCGATTTTTGCTCCGGGATGAATTTCAATCCCGGTCAAAAACCTGCCGGCCTGCGAAACGAGCCTCGCAAAGAGCTTGCACTTATGTTCCCATAGAAAACGGGAAATCTTATGTATATAAACGGCGTGCAGGCCCGGGTAGCATGTAATAACTTCCAGAGCGTTTCTTGCCGCAGGGTCTCTTTCGTAAACCGAATTTATATCTTCCTTTAAAGTCTTAAACATCCAAAATAATATTTTAACACGGTGAAAAATAATTATATATGTTATTAATAATATAACAGAAATACAAATAATTTAAAAGCCCGGTCCCCATTTCGTATAACTTTTGAAATCTCAGTTTGCAAACAATATATAAATACGGCATGAACGGCTGTCTCCGCGATGAGGCGTTTGCGGCAGATAATTTTTTAAATTTTTAATATTTAGTTTATAATTTATTTAAAAAACATGTATATAATAAAATAATACAAGTCAGGATAAAATATTCCGGATGAGTTTATTAAAATTAAAATTATTAAGGAGACAATCATGAAAGCGTTTATTAAGGGACTTAGGCCTCACCAAAAGCACGTCATGCTTTTTGTATTTTTAGCATTAATATTATCTTTTCTGGCGTTTAGCCGTACATCTTACGGCTTTAACGGAATGCGCAAACAAATGCATAATTGCATGCATATGAAATCGGGGAAATTTTTTAGGCTGGCTAAAGAATTGCATCTTTCTAAATTTCAGATGAGAAAACTGCGGAAATTAAACCGTATAAATTTTAAAAAGATGATGAAAGGAAGAAAAATGATGAAATCTCCGATGATTGAGGCTATAAAAAACGGTTCTTTTAATAAAGCCGTTTTTGAATCCACCGCCTTAGGAAACATGAAATTAATGCTTAAAATGAGAGCGTCAAGAATGGAAAATTTTTATAATATATTGACGCCTAAACAAAGAAAAGAGTTTCTTATAATCTTAAATATCAAAAAAGGCGACTGGAGATGGAATAACGGCAGATAGAAACAAGGCAGTTTTCTATACTATTATAACAGTCTGCACTGAGGATTTTAAAACTGTTTGCAGTTAGGATTAAGACGCCGCGGGGTGACTACGCGGCGTCTTTTATAAGAAGACATTTTTAAATTAAATAATTTTTATGCTCATGATAAAAATAATAATGATAGAAGACGATGAAGAAATAGCCTCCCTGCTTAAAGAATATCTTCTTAAATTCAATATGGAAATTGTTAATTTTAAGGATGCGGCAACCGGGATAGAAGCGCTTAAAAAATACTATTTCGATATTTTAATCTTAGACCTTACTCTGCCTGATATGGACGGATTGGAAGTCTGCAAAATTGTTTCGACGGCATCCGATATGCCGATAATAATATCTTCGGCAAGAAATGACGACACCGATATAGTTTCAGGGCTTGAACTCGGCGCCGACGATTATGTGGCAAAGCCTTATAATCCGCGGGAGCTTGTAGCAAGGATAAGGTCCGTTATTAGAAGGAACGATAAAAAATCGGCGGAAATTATCGCTAAAGTTTTTGATGTCGATGAATCGGCTATGACCGTAAAAAAAGAAGGGGTTGTTTTAGACCTGACATCTGCCGAATACGAGCTGTTTACTATGCTGTTTAAAAATAAGGGAAGGGTTGTATCGAGAGATTATATCCTTGAAAATTCAAAAACGATGAATCTGGAAAGCATAGACAGAAGCGTCGATGTAATAATCGGAAGGCTAAGAAAAAAAATTTCCGACGACCCCAAAAATCCAAAATATATAAAATCTATCAGAGGCTTCGGATATAAATTCGATGAATAGGCATTCGGTTTTATTTAAAATAAATATCGTTTTTATTATAATCTTTACGATACTGCTGTCATTTTTTATTTTAGTGCGCAGGGCAATCAACCGCACGGAAATGTTTCATTTTATAAGGCAGACGGTGTTTCTGGCAAAGACGGGCGCAATACGGGAAAATAAATCAAACAGCATCATTCCGGTAAAAAGCCGGAAAACCGAGGATGTAATTTTAAAAACAGGCACGGTAGTCTTTAAGAAAAGAATGCCGAAGCTAAGATACTATATAGAATTATTGAAGTTTAACGGAGGCGAATACTTATATTTGCAGTCAAAAAGCGGAAATATTTTAGTGAAAAGAAACGAAAGCGCCAATCCGCAGAGAATTTTGCTTTTTGTCTGGGCAGGGCTAAATCTTATACTTGTTTTCTTATATATCGGCATATACCGGTCGATACTGCCGCTGAGTAAGTTCAGGGAAAAAATGGAAGAATTTAAAAAGGGGAATATGAATATCGATTTAGAGGAATATGTAAAAAGGAAAGACGAAATTGGATATATAGCAAGAGAACTTAAAGATGCCGTTAATAATATTAAAAGAAATTTAAACGCCAGAGTATGGTTTATAAGAAATATCGCCCATGAACTTAAAACTCCTATAACCAAAGGAAAGATAGCGCTTGAGCTTTTAGAAAACGAAAAAGCCGATAAGAAAAAAATATTTTCGAACATATTCGCAAGACTTGAATTGCTCATAAATGAACTTTTTGCTGCGGAAAAAATAGCAATTGCCGGCGTAAAACTTAATATGTCCCCGTGCAGTTTAGACGATATAATAGGCAAAGCCGAGACGCTTCTTTTTACCGATAATTTAGATTCTAAAGTCGGTTTGACCGCCGACAGAGATTACATAATCAGAGGCGATTCCGAAATGCTTGTTATAGCGGTTAAGAACCTGCTCGACAACGGAATTAAATTCAGCGGCGATAAAAGCGTGGCCGTTAAAATAGAAAAAGGCATATTGACTTTTGCTAATAGCGGAAATAAGCCGTCAATATCCGAGGATCTTATTTTTGAACCGTTTTTAAAAGACCAATCCGTAAAAAATAAAGACGGTTTCGGTCTCGGCTTATATAACAAAACAAATACTTGAGAAGCACGGTCTCGGTATAATATACTGTTATAAAGAAGGTAAAAATATATTTTCTATAGACATAAACTCTTTACTGATATAAAAGTTTATATTTATTAATTTTATTTAGAGGTAAAAAAGATGAAAAAATTTGTTGATATTTTACTTAAGAGCCTTATGTTTATTCTATTTGCATCATCGATTATTATTGCGTTATGTTATAGCGGCAAATCCTACGCCGCTAACAATTCGACTACCGTATTTGTGTATCCTAAAGGAAATGTATCCGCCAATATTATAAACATATTAAAGGTAAACGGATACATAATAGTAACGTCTCCGCAAAATGCAAATTACGTCATAAATTACGGACAGATTAATAAGCCGGGCAAGGAAACGACTTTACTTGTAGTTCCGAACTGAAATATATCGAGCAATATTTTAAGCGTATTGCAATCAAACGGCTACAACGTTGTTGTAATACCTTCCCAGAATGCGGCTGAATATCCCGCCGCTACATCTCCTCAGCCGGTTGTCGTTCCCGAACCTTATCCTTATCAGGTTCCGTATCCGTATCGTATCCGTATTACGCCTACCCTTATCCTGATTATTTGGTTCCCGGCATTTTAGGCAGAGTTATTATAGGAGGCTTTTTATACCGTGGCTGGGGAGGTTTCAGAGGGAGAGACGGTTTCGCATTTCACGGCAGACGATAAAATGACGATGAAATACAAAATTACCTGAAACATTTACTTGCAGTCGATTAATCAATAATATAATATTCTTTTCAAAGGGCTTAAAAATTTGTGAAATTTGCGCAGAGCTTTTCCGGCTATTAGTGGAAGATTGCTTATTTTAAGAGCTTTGTTTATCAATATCTCGACGTCGGCAGGATAATCGTTATAGCGGCTATATTTATTAATTTGCCGTGTTTCAGGCAGGGCGCAGTATTCATTATAATTTGACAGAGCTAAACCATAATTATTATCGAGGCGGACATTGAACCGCCTAAATTTTTCAATAAACGGTTGCGTTTCTATTCGGCATAAGTAAGGCGCAACCTGATATTCAACAGAAGGAGGAATCGGCCAGCTTATAATATGATTTCTGCCGATTTGCTTCAGTTTGTCGGTTATTTCCATTGTTGATGCCGTCTTGTTGTAATATTCTAAAGCGACAGACTTTATTAGCGGCAAGGTTTTATTTATTAAATTAGCACGTTTAACCGGTCTTGGATTTGAGTATAAGCCGCACAAACCGACCGCCTTAAAAAATGCCGGCTCTTCCGGATATACATATTGCGTGCAGCGTATGTTTTTTTCGCCGAATACTTCCGCAAACCCCTTTATTATATCCTCATATATAAATGAAAATATTTCTAAATTTTCCGTACGGTTATAAATAAATTTACCGGAATCTAAAATTTCTTCCGCATATTCTTAAAAAGTTATATCCAGTCAGTATTTGAGCAGTTCCCTGTATAGTTTTTCCATATACGAAATCTGATTCCTTAAGAATATTATTACTTCCGTGATATAGCCATACCGCTCAAAACAATTATTTAAAATTCGGAGCTTATCGGGTTTAGAATATAAGCACTGCAAACTTTCCGAACTGATTATTACGGTAGGAAAATTAGTTTTTTTTATCTCTGCGCAGAGGTCTTCAAGCGTGCCGTATTTCTTTTTAAAAGTCTTAGTATCATTGTTCAGCTGAGCTTCAATATTGTGGTGTCCGCCAAATTTGCCTAATCTTCCGGCACAAGGATATAGCACTCCGTTGTCCTTAAGATATTTATCGTTAATGGAAAGCGTACTCTGTAAAGCCGTAGTACCGGTTTTATGGGTTCCGATATGCAGGATTATTTTCTTTTTCATGATTTTATAATATTTAATTTATATTTTTATATTATAAAACCGTAATTTAAACTGAATATTAATAGACTACAAATGAAGCAATAAGATAATATTATTCGTATCTCAGCGCTTCGACGGGGTTCATACGCGAGGCTTTATATGCGGGATAAAAGCCGAAAAATATTCCTACGCACAAAGAAAAAACGAGGGAGATTATTATCGGCTCGGTAGTAACGATAGTTTTAAGGGGGGAAAAAGCCGAAATTGCGCTTGAAATTCCAAAGCCGAGACCTATGCCGAGTATTCCGCCGAAAAGGCTTAATACGGAAGATTCTATCAGAAACTGCTTTAGAATATCGGATTTCTTCGCGCCTATCGCCATTCTTATGCCGATTTCTTTGGTTCTCTCGGTAACGGAAACAAGCATTATGTTCATTATGCCTATGCCCCCTACAAGCAGAGAAACGGCGGCTATGCTTGCTAAAAGTATAGTAAAAGTGTTTGCGCTCGAGTTTGCGGTTGCCGCGAGTTCGGTAAGATTCCTGACGAAAAAGTCGTCGGGTTTATGAAGAGGTATATGATGCCTTTGTCTTAAAAGCGCCGTAATTTCAGACTCTGCCGTTACCGTATCTTTATTGGATTTTGCAGATACGGCTATAGCATGCACCCAGGTCGTTCCGGCAATTTTCTCCAGCATCGTAGTTATGGGTATTACCACCGTATCGTCCTGGTCCTGGCCGAAAGCGTTAAATCCTTTAACGGATAAAAGCCCTATTACAGTGAACGGAACATTATGTATAAGTATTATCCGCCCAATCGGGTTTATGAGTCCAAAAAGTTCGGTAGCGGCGGTGTTTCCTATGACTGCGACGTTTGCCGCCGACGCTACCTGCTGCGGAGTAAAAAAGGTGCCTTTTACTACGGACCAGGCTCTTATCACCGTAAATGAAGAGTTAGCCCCGTTAATCAATGTTGACCAGTTGTTTCCCCGCCATATGACCTGCTGAGCCATACCGAGCATTCCCGAATCGGTTTTTACGGCCGGAAGTTTTCTGATTGCATAAACATCGCTCAGTGTCAGAGTAGGCAGAACGCCGAAACCGCTGTGTATTCCGCCGAGGGAGGATGAACCCGGAAGTATTATAAGCAGATTCGACCCCATTGAATTTATAGAGTTTTGTATAGCCCTCGAAGCTCCCTGTCCTATGCTGACCGTTGCTATAACCGAACCTACGCCTATAATAATTCCCAGTATCGTCAAAAACGACCTTATTTTATTTCTCAACAGAGTCTTATAAGCGGACTCAAGGTCTAAAAGAAATGCAAATTTAACCTTATTTTCTTTATTATTATTCATCTTTTCAGAATATTTATGTTCTAAAATGTTTAATTTTTTATATGTTTATAACGTCGGAAGATATAATCATTCCGTCTTTAACCGTAACGAGTCTTCTGCCGTAACCCGCTATATGCCTATCGTGCGTTACCAGAATAATAGTGGCTCCTCTCTCGGCATTTATTTTTCCGAAAAAATTCATAACGTCCGCCCCCCTCACCGAATCGAGATTGCCGGTCGGCTCATCCGCCATAATTATAGGAGCATTGTTTACTACGGCTCTTGCGATAGCTACTCTCTGCTGTTCTCCGCCGGATATCTGGTTAGGGAATTTATTTCCTTTTTCGGAAAGGTCGACGAGTTTTAACGCTTCCATTGCCATTTCCTCGGAATTTTTAGAATGGAGGCCGGAATAATAAAGCGGCAGCATAACATTTTCGATAATTGACAGCCTCTGTATAAGGTTAAAG
>JAJZLA010000079.1 GCA_021803845.1 bacterium
GGCGACGGATGTTTCCGGCAAAAAAACAGGCGATTTAATTGTTACGGTATATGTCGATATACCTTCGGGAATATCGGATAATACTAAAAAGATATTCGCCGAGCTTTCGAAAGAAGGAATTTAAATTAGGAATTAAAAATGGATTATTTCATTAATCTTTTAAATTTTTGCGGCAATATTCACATGGACGATAAATCAGCAATGTTTTTCGTAGATGAAGGAATAATCTGCGTCGAACGCAGGGAAAACGAATTTTATATAGACGAAAAAACTGCCGAAACCTTAAAATTGATTTCCGAAATTAAAAACGAGTTGGGGGTCAACGACGAAGGTGCATCTGTAATTCTTAACCTTAGAGAAAAAATTATAGACTGCCAAAATAAGCTTAAAACCGTTTTCGATGCTATAGAAATGTCTAAAAGCATAGACGAGCTTATGTTTATAATGAGAAAAAGCGAAGCGTTCAGAAACATATCAGACAGCCCTTCTAATAACGGAGATGAAGGTTTTTAACTTCATTTTCGGCTTATAAACCCGTTTTTCCGGATAGTAATTTATATAATAAACAAGATACAATAATCAAGGTGCCTATATATGAATATTAAGCTAAAAATAAAAGAATTGATAGACGGAAATATTGAAATCCCGGACGACCTTCTTTTGTCAGTTTTCGAACTTTCCGGCGCTCCGCTTATGGAGCTTTTTTCTTTAGCCCTAGAACTAAAGGAAAAATATACCGGTAAAAAAGTGAACTTCTGCTCTATCGTCAGCGCAAAAACGGGAATATGCTCGGAAGACTGCTCATTCTGCGGCCAGTCCGCGGTCGCCGGAAAAAAAGAAAAAAAAATAAAAGTTAACCCCCTTATGACCGTTTCCGAAATGGTAGAAGCCGCCAAAGCTGCTAAAAATAACGGAGCAAATGAATTTTCCATAGTCACGAGCGGAACCAGGATATCGGACGAAAAAGAGCTTAATACGATAGGAAATGCCGTCAGGTCCATAAAAAACGAAGTGGGCATTACTCCGTGCGCGTCGCTGGGACTCATGGAATACGAAAATCTGCTTTTCCTTAAAAACTGCGGCCTTGAAATATTTCATCATAATATAGAAACCAACAGCGATTTTTTTAAAAAAATATGTTCTACCCATTCGTTTGCCGACAATATAGAAACGGTTAAATCCGCAAAAAAAGCCGGACTGAAAGTATGTTCCGGCGTAATTATAGGAATGGGCGAATCGCGCTTGGACAGAATAAAAATGGCTAAGGAAATAAACGAGCTCGATGTCGATAATATTCCGATTAATTTTTTAAATCCTATTAAGGGAACCCCTCTCGAAAATTCCGAACCGCTTACTCCTATGGAGTGCCTTAAAACCATTTCGATTTTCAGAATCGTCAATCCTAAAAAAAATATACTGGCGCAGGGAGGGAGGGAACACAACCTGCGCCAGCTTCAGCCTCTCGCTCTTATGGCCGGAGCAAACGGATTTCTTCTCGGAAATTACCTTCTTACGTCTGGAAGAAATCCCGATTTGGACTTAGAGCTGATTAACGATTTAGGATTTGAGCCTAATGTTTCCGAAACGCCGCGGGCCGAGTATGCCTGATAATATAAGCAAAAAAGCTCTCGGCATAGATTTCGGCTTAAAAAGAATCGGACTGTCTTTAAGCGATGATACTCAAACTATTGCTTTTCCTTTTAAATATATCATTAACGAATCGTTAAAGAAAACCCTTTCTGAATTAAAAAAAATTATAGATGAAGAAAATATCGGATTAATCATAATCGGCATGCCTATAGGGCTTAAAGGAAAGCAGACGGAAATATCCGTTAAAATAGGGGAATTTATTCGCGAATTAAAAGAAAAAACCGGCGAAGAAACTGAGATTGCGGTTTACGATGAAAGATTTTCTTCCGTGCAGGCGCAAAAAAGCCTTATCGAACAAAACATTAAAAGGAAAAAAAGAAAAGAAAAAATAGACTCCGTCGCTTCTACTTTTATATTGCAGTCTTACTTGGACAGACAAAAAAACCGGCAGGGAAAAAAAATATTTGAATAATTTTAAAATATTATTATACTATATGCTTAATATACTTTATAATAATTATAAATGTGCTATTTCGACTACAGACTATATAAGCGGGTTAAAAAGATAACCTTTATTTTAAAAATAGCAATACCGGCAGTAATTATCGGATACCTTTTTTTATACGCATTTACTCCGCAGTCTTTTACTTATGAAAAACCTCAACTTATTACTATTTCAAAAGGAAGCTCGCTAAAAGAAATAGTATATAAACTTTACTCTCAAAAACTCGTTAACAGCCCCTATCTGTTCTATTTTATAGGATTTATCAGCGGTTATTCAAGATATATACAGGCCGGGACTTATTACGTATCGATAAACCGGTCTCCGGCTTCTATATATTACGAATTCGTAAACGGCAAAGTCGCAAGGGCTAAAGTAGTTATTCCTCCTGGATTAAATATTTTCGATATAGCGCAGGTTCTATCTAAAGATAAAATAACGGCTAAGAATATTTTTCTAAAAAAATGCTTCGACAGGAAATTTCTTTTAAGCATCAAAATAGACGCTAAAAGCGCCGAAGGATTTTTATATCCCGATACTTATGTTTTTAAAATAAATTCAAAACCCCAAAATATAATTAAAAGAATGGCAGGCGAATTTTTTATAAAAACGAAAAATCTGAAGCCGGCTTATAAAGATTTAATTATAGCGTCTTTAATAATAAAGGAGGCCGACGAAAACGATAAAAACTCCACCGGTTTCATATCGTCGGTAATACATAACAGGCTGAGAATAAATATGCCTTTAGATATCGATTCCTCATCCATTTACGCGCTGAATCTTATAATGTATAAAAACTACTTAAAAACAGGAGATAGATATAAACCCGTATTTCATATGAAACAGATATATCTTAAGACAAAATCCCCATATAACACCTATATGAATTACGGACTCCCGCCCACCCCTATAGCAAATCCGGATATACAAGCTATAAAAGCGGCAATGCATCCCGCAAAAACAAAATATTTATATTACATATCGACAAAAAAGGGTGGAACGATATTCTCAGACAGCCTTGCGGGACAGATAAAAAATATTGACAAATATCTTAAATAAGTCTATATAATTATTGTTCAAACAATATTTAAAAATATATGGTAAAATTTAATCAATACGCCGCATATTTTAATATTTTATTTTGTAAATTTAACCAAGGAGGCTATCAAATGTATCGCAACATTTCAAAACTTAAACTATTTGCTTTAGCTGTGCTTTTTCTTTTACCGGCATTTGCATTTTCTGGATGCGCCACGACCGCTGGTCCTACGACCAGTGCAAGCGGTCTTTCGTCGGGCAACGTAGCATTGAGTACTAAAATGAGTTCCAGCATATTCTTACAGCCGGTGGCGCCTCAGGATAAAATCGTTTACGTAAGCACAAGAAACACTTCTACCGCTACTGGGCTTAATTTTAAGAACGAACTTATTTCCGCTTTAATAAGCGAGGGCTACAGGGTCACAAATAATCCCAAAGAAGCCAATTTTATGCTTATGTCCAATGTTCTTTATATCGGTGTAGAATCCAATAATTACACGGTAGCAGGCGCATTAGCCGGAGGTTTCGGAGGAGGTTTTATCGGCTCCAGATATAACTCCGGAACTTCGATGGTGGCAGGCGGCGCATTGGGCGCATTGGCAGGTGGCATTATCGGTTCGATGTTTCAGAACAAAAACTATATGATGGTCGTAGATATTCAGCTGGAACAAAGGCAGGCAGGCACCTATACCACTAATTCCACAAACGCCAGCCAGGGAACCGCAAGCAATGTTACAACTTACAACTCTGGCATAAAAAATTGGGCTATATACAGGGACAGAATAGTATCTCAAGCATCCGCAATGAATCTTGTATTCACATCTGCCGAACCTTTATTAAAACAGCAGATGGCTCACTCTATTGCAAACCTAATGCCGTAAAAAGCTACTGCAAACTGTATAATTTTAGATGTTCCTGCGTAATAGCGACAGCTTGAACAATAAAAAATCCCGCGACCGCAAAAAAAGCGGCGCGGGATAAATTAAATGGGAAAGCAAGTTTTTTATTATATTATATATTATAGTCCAACGTGGGCGGCAATTGCGGAACTACTAAAAGAATAGTTTTTTACGATTTTGTCTTTGTGAAACAAAACGACCAGCGTTTTGTCATGTCCTTTATACTGGTCCACGAACCAATCTACCACAGGTATATAGCTACCTACCGTCCTATGCCCATGCTTATAAATATAAGTCCACATTAATTCTCCCTTACCGTTGAAAGTGGTTTTTTCTGGGTCTCCAAACATCTGTTTGATTTGACTTTCAGTGGTCTGTCCCGGTATTATTTTTTGAGATAGTTTTTGGTTAGACTGGTTTGAAATGCTTTCATTCCCCGCACTTGCACAGCCTGACAGAGATGTGGCAACTACAAATACCATCGCCAGCATTAATGATAATACAATAAAACCTTTCGACTTTTTCATTTTTCCTCCTATATTAAAAATTATATTTATGATTAACATTTATAACATTTTTTTATTTTAACGTCAATTATATATTTTGAATATATAATAATTTCCCCTTGACAATATTTATACGCTATATCATAATAGATACAACTTAAAATTTCCCTTATTATTCGTTTACTTTGATATTTTATTTATATATCGTTATAACATTTTAGATATAATGCAAAAATTAATTAACTATTTAATAAATAATTAATCAGGGAGAATGGACTATGAAAAAAAACGGAAACAGATTTTGCGCAGCCTTCGCAATTTTTATTTTTACGTTAAGCATTTATTTATTTCTACCTTTCAAAAATGCTTTTGCAGGACCGGACGGTTCCGGCAACAACTTCTTTTTTAAAGGACCGACCGCTTTCGGCGTTACCCCGCCAAATAAATTCATTACTTTTCAGGGTTTAACCTACCAGACGTTCGGCTCTGTCTTCACGAACACGGGTTCAGTAGAAAACAAGCCGGCTCAGACAGATAAATTCGTTTTTCTGCCGGAATTTATCTGGACGAAAAACATCCTCGGCGTCACAAACTTTTTTGAAGCAGTTACGCCGGTAGGAAGCGCATCGCAAAACATCACTAACGCCGACCAGCCGTCAAGCCAGCCGTCCAACTTTTCGAATTCGAGCGGCGGACTCGGGGATATTTTGCTTTTTTACGGAGTTTACAGCAAGAACTATTCATTCGGAAATCTCGCCTTCAATTTCTTCCCTCAAATCAGTTTTACGGTGCCGACGGGTCAGTGGAGCTCCGATTCTTCCGTTAACATAGGAGGGGACGAATGGCAGATTATGCCGACCCTTGCTGGTCAATTTACCTATAAACTGCCCGCAAAACAGTCCATAGCCTTAGATTACGCTTTAGGTTACAGCAGGAACGAGGGACATTCGACGATAAACGTTTCCGAACCGGCAAGCTATACCGACCCAGGGAACAATGTTTTTTTAGATGCCTACCTTAACTATTTTATCACCCCTAAACTAGACATTTACAATGAAACGGCATACGTCAAACAGTTCGACAACTACGGATATACAAACACTTCGCATGGAACGGTCAATACCTACGGTCTCATCAATAACGGCTACAAAGACGTTATAAGCGGATTCGGCGTCGATTACCATTTTACTCCGGCTTTTCAGTTTGACGGACGCGTTCTGAAAGACCTTCACGGAGACAACGGACCTGACGGATATTACGGTATGGTGGATATTATTGCGGCGTTTTAAAGTATATTTAAATATTCTATTAAGATTCATTAAGAGTTATAATAAATAAAAATTTTAAAGAGGGTAAAAAAATGAAAAAAAATACCGCTGTGAATTATATAATAACTTTTTCTATAGGCTTGTTTTTAATTTTTGCCGGAATTCCGGTTCTTGCCGAAAATATTTCCGCAAATGCCGCTACTCTGAGAATAATGGCGGCGGATGCCCTTCCTAAGCCGATAACGGAGATAGGAAATATTTTTAAAAAAGAACATCCGGGGGTAAAAATAGATTACGACTTTCTGGGAGCGGGCGTTCTTAAGGGCGATATAGAGGAAGGTGCGCCCTGCGATATTTTTCTTTCCGCAAACGGAAAATTTCAGAGGGAACTTAAAAATAAAGGGTTTTTAAAATCCTATAAGGTTTTCGCATACGATTATTTAGCGGCCGCAACGCCTTATAACAACCCTGCAGGAGTAACCTCTTCAAACCTGATACAAAAACTTATGGATTCAAACGTTTCCCTCACTACTTCCAGCCCTCATGCCGACCCAGCAGGCGACTATACCTGGAAAATGTTCGGAATAATAAACAGGCGGTTTCCGGGAGCTTTCGGCAAAATAACCGGCCACGCAAACCATCTGCTCGACGCCGCTCTTGTTATGCCGGTGCTCGAAAGCGGAAACACGGATTTAGGAATACTTTATACTTCACAGCTTCTCGAGCTCAAAAGAAGCGGGGCTAAAATTAATATAATTCCTATTCCGAAAAAGTATAACACTAAAGCAAAGTTTACGGCTTCGGTTTTAAATCAGTCTGAATATAAGTCTTTAAGCGGAGATTTCATAAAACTTCTTTTTTCTAAGAGAGGAAAAAATATATTAAAATATTGGGGGTTTACTCCGGCGAATTTCTCAAAATAAAACAGATTAGGTTCCTCTCCTTATTCCTCTCTTTTTGTAAATATCAAAAAGAGGGGATTTTTATATTTAAATAATATTTCCGATATTATAAAATGATTTATGTCCGATAAAAAATTTATATTTTATATAAGCATACAATATGCATTTAAATAAAAACATAATATTCGATATACTTGTTTATATTATTTCGTTCTTATTTTTTGCAACGCTGATAATTCTTCTTTCCGGCATATTTTTCCAGACCTCCGTTCATCTTTTTGCAAAAGAACTAAAAGATGCCGGTCTCTGGAATTCTATTTTTT
>JAJZLA010000080.1 GCA_021803845.1 bacterium
TCTCTAAAGAGTTTCAAAAAAAGATTTGCGGGTATTGATACAATATGACTAAAAAAAATATAGAAAATAAAAAAAATAATAAAAATAAGGCAAATAAGACAGAGGCAAATAATAAAGCCTATAAAAATAATACCGTTAAAGAACAAAAACCGGCGGATACTTTAAAAAAACAGAAAAAGGAAAAAGAAATAGAAACGCTAATTTTAAATAAAAGCATAGAGAAAGCCAAAGAACGTTCCGGCGGCAAATTAAGCTACGACGAATTTAACGATATTTTACCTCAGGATATAGTTTCTTCCGATCAGATAGACGATTTAATAAGTATGCTTGGGGAGAAAGATATAGAGATCGGCAGAGATACCTCTTCTATTTTTACCAAGTCTTCTTCTAAGTTTGCCGATGACGAAATTTTTAGCGACGAATTGGAAGAGGAGGAAGATTTATCCCTTAAAACTAATGACCCCGTAAGGATGTATTTAAAAGAAATGGGATCTGTCGCTTTGCTTACGCGTGAAAGAGAAATAGAAATTGCAAAAAGCATCGAAGAAGGGGAAGAAGAAATTTTCTCGTCAGTTTTGAATTCGGATATTTTAATCCGGTGGATTATATCGATAGGAGATAAATTAAAAAACGGCGATTTAAATATTAGCGGCATAGTTTCCGATTTCGATGACGTTGACTTTCCAAGCGAGAAGGATATAGAAAAAGCGGAAGCCAGATTTTTATCTATTATCGAAAAAATAAAAAAAGAGGTAAAATATAAAGAAGATAAATCTAAAACAGAAAATGCTTCTAAAAAATCAAAGAAAAATAAAATTTCTTTTAGGGAAGACAGTTCGGACGGAATAGAATCGGATGAAGACAATATAGAAGATATAGATTCGGATAGTTCTTCAAAATCTATTTCTTGGGTAGGACATAAAAATTTAACGGCGGAATCAAAGAAAAAAATACTCGGTTATATTAAAGATTTAAGGCTCAAAAAGAAAATATCCGATAAAGTTATAATGAGGCTTAAAAATCATAATATAAAAATATCGGAATTTGAAGAAAGCATCAAAGAGCTTGAATCTGCTTATAATAAGAAAAACGAAATCGGAGAACAGTCTAAGTCTCAGGAGCATAAACGCCAGGAAAGCATTAATAAGCTCATAAACGAATATAAGACAAAGATTGTGGTTTCCGAGAAAGAGGTAGGGGTATCCAAAGTCGAACTTAAAAAAATAGTCGAAGCTATAAAAATAGGCGAAGAGAAGTCTAAAGCGGCAAAAACCGAATTGGTAGAAGCTAATTTGAGACTTGTGGTTTCTATAGCTAAAAAATATTCCAATAGAGGGCTTCAATTTTTAGACCTGATTCAGGAAGGCAATATAGGTCTTATGAAAGCGGTCGAAAAATTTCAGTATCAAAGAGGATATAAGTTTTCTACATATGCTACGTGGTGGATAAGACAGGCTATTACCAGAGCGATTGCCGATCAGGCAAGAACTATAAGGATACCTGTCCATATGATAGAAACCATCAACAAATTAATCAGGACTTCAAGAGCTTTAGTTCAAGAGATTGGAAGAGAACCTGTTCCGGAAGAAATTGCCGAAAGAATGGATTTGCCTATAGATAAAGTCAGAAAGGTTTTAAAGATAGCAAAAGAGCCTATTTCTCTTGAAACTCCCATAGGCGAAGAAGAAGATACGCATCTCGGCGATTTTATAGAAGATAAAACGGCCGTTTTGCCTTTAGAAGCGGCAATAAATGCCGACCTTGAAGCGCAGACGGGAAAAGTTCTTGCTTCTCTTACCGAAAGAGAAGAAAAAGTTTTGCGCATGAGGTTTGGAATAGGAATTAAATCCGACCATACCTTAGAAGAGGTAGGGCAAGAGTTTGGAGTTACAAGAGAAAGAATAAGGCAGATAGAAGCAAAAGCCCTCAGGAAGCTCAGGCATCCGAGCCGTTCCAAAAGGCTTAAAACATTTGTGAAGTAGTGGATTTAGGGCCTATAGCTCAGCTGGTAGAGCGGCCGGCTCATAACCGGTTGGTCCCTGGTTCGAACCCGGGTGGGCCCACCATTTTAAAAATGTCATTATTTATAAAAGATGTAGTAGATAAATTAGAAAACCTGATACCGCCCGATTTGCAGGAAGATTGGGATAATTCGGGTTATCAGGTAAAATTATCCAATTCGCCGGTAACAGGCATAGTAACATCATTAGACCTTTCTAAAAAGTCCTTAGATTTATCGCTTAAAACCAATTCTAACCTTATATTAATTCATCACCCGCTCTTTTTTCATCCATTGCCGTTTATAGACTTAAACTCGACGACCGGCAAATTTTTTGAAGCTCTGATAAATAATAAAATCTGCGTTTATGCTATGCATACTAATTTCGATTCCTCAGCATATTCTATGAGCCGTTATATTCTGAATAAGCTGTCGGTAAAGGAAGTTATACCTCTGGTATCCGGGAAAAGAAATCTTTATAAATTATCGGTTTTTATTCCCAAAGGTTATGTAAGAGCGGTTAGAGAAGCTCTTTTTAAATACGGAAATCCAAAAATAGGAAACTATGAAAATTGTTCTTTTGAAACTAAAGGTAAAGGCTCCTTTAAACCTTTATCCGGCTCAGACCCGTTTATAGGAGAATCCGGAAAAACTTCTTTCGTCGACGAATCTAAAGTAGAAATATTGGTAGAAGAAAGATTTATAAAGCAGGCGATAGAAGAAATGAAGAAAGTCCATCCTTACGAAGAGGCCGCTTTCGATATTTTTCCGTTATACGATTTCGGAGGAAAAGAAACGGGAATGGGTGCAACCGGTAATTTAGAAAACGCTACGACGCTGGGCAAAATTTTGGAAAATATTCAGAGCATTTTTTCGCCCGTTTTTATAAATTATTGCGGTAAATTAAATAAAAAAATAAAAAAAATAGCTGTAGTATCCGGAAGCGGATTTTCTTTTATAGACAATGCAATAAAAGAGGGCTGCGATATTCTAATATCTTCCGAATTAAAACATAGTACGGCAATCAGGGCAAATTTGAGCGGAATATCCTTGATTGAAATATCCCATTTCGATGCCGAAAAACATTTTACCGAAATAACGAAAAATATAATAACAAAAGAGTTTAATTCTAATATTTCGGTTTTTGAAAATAACGGCGAAAACAGCCCCTTTAATAAATTTAAATAATATATAAACATAAGGAGGATAGCTTTGAACGAACAAATTTCTTTTATATTGGATATTCAGAATATTGATTTGGAACTTTTAAAATTTGAGGAATCGCTTAAGAAAATTAATAATGAAATTGACGAGTTGCAGAATGGAATTAATTTAAAAAAATCGGAGCATGAAAAATTAAATGAAGATTTGACGGAGTTAAATAAAAAAATATCCGGAACCGAGGTGGAAATTCAAACTTTCGACGATAAGCTTAATAAAATGAAAGATACGCAAAAACTTATAAAAACTAATAAAGAATATAACGCGCTTCAAAAATCCATAAAAGATACCGAAGCTTTAAAAAAGAAAGCCGAAGGCGAATTAATTATGTTGGCGGAAAATCAAACGGTTTTGAACGATAAAATTAATTTAATACAAAAAGAGGCGGAAGACCTGCAGGTTAGTTTATCTTCAAAAGATGCCGAATTAAAAAATATAGAGAAAGAATTTGAGTTATCAAAAGAGGATTTTTTAAACAGAAGAGAGGCTGCAAAGAGCAAAATCAAAAAAAGCTACTTAGACATATATGAAACTATAAAAATAAGAAAAGGATTTCCTGCTATTGCTCCGGTACTGCAGTCAGGAGCCTGTACAGGATGTTACAGAATGCTGCCTCCTCAGCAGTTTAACGAACTTATATCCGAAAATGTTTTTATGCAGTGTCCAATCTGTTCAAGGATTATTTACATTGAAAGTGTTCCACAAGAAACCGTTGCGGAAGCAGCGCCGCATTCTCCAAAAACATCTAAAAAAGTCAACAAAGCTAAAGTATGATTTAACGGTTAATACGAATAGAACGAAGATTATGTCCATATTTTTACCGCATGTTTTATAAACACTATAGAAAATATACCCGAGATTATTATAATTAATATGGATTTAAAAATATATAATTTAACTGTTTACACCGATGGAGCGTCGCGAGGAAATCCCGGAAAATCCGGTGCAGGAATTTTCATTATAGATGAAGATAATAAAAAAAATATTTCATTAAAACAGTATCTTGGTATTTTAACTAATAATGAAGCGGAATATAGAGCTTTTATTATAGCGCTGGAATATCTCTCTAAATCTAAATTTACAAACGGCCCCGAAATATTTAATATTCTCTTTTTAGCCGATTCGCAACTTTTAATAAATCAAATAAACGGAATTTATTCGGTAAAAAGTCCAAATATCATTCCTCTTTATAATAAGGCAAAAAAATTAATAGAAAATTTAAATGCATCTTATTCATTTAAGCATATTCCGAGATCGCTTAATTTTAAAGCAGATAAGTTAGCAAATTCGGCTATAGATTATAATATAGAAAAGTTAGATATTGACGAACAAACATCAAGCTGTTAAAATGATTTGTCGGTCGTAAGCAAAAGCAGTCGGTCGCAAAAAACTTTTTGTTTTTTGAGGAAAGTCCGGGCTCCAAAGAGCATAATGCCGTTTTAAACCGGTGAAGGCAACTTTAAGGAAAGCGCAACAGAAAATATACCGCCTCTTAATTACCGTAACGGTAAAGAGGTAAGGGTGAAATAGCGAGGTAAGAGCTCACTTGGACATTATGTAAATAATGTCTATTGCAAGCCCCATTAGGAGCAAGAACAAATAGGAAGATCAAGGCTGCTCGTCTTATACGGTCTTCGGGTTGTTCGCATAGAGAAATGACCGGCATATACAGAACCCGGCTTACGATTTTGCTTGCGGCCGTAATATTATAAAAATTATGAATCGTATGGACATAAAAAAAATAAGAAATTTTTCAATAATAGCCCATATCGACCATGGAAAGTCCACGCTTGCGGACAGATTTTTAGATTTTACCGGAGCAATTACCGAAAGAGAAAAAGTTTCGCAGTTTTTAGACAATATGGAACTTGAGCGCGAAAGAGGCATTACTATAAAAGCTCAGACTGTGAGGCTTACATATAATTACGGCGGAGTCGATTACACTCTCAATCTGATTGACACCCCGGGGCACGTAGATTTTTCGTATGAAGTATCGAAGTCTTTAGCCGCTTGTGAAGGAGCTCTTTTGGTAGTCGATGCTACGCAGGGCGTAGAAGCTCAGACTTTAGCCAATGTTTATATAGCTTCGGATATGAACTTAACCGTAGTTCCGGTAATAAATAAAATAGACCTGCCCAGTGCCGACTCTGAAAAAACCAAAAAAGAAATTGAAGAAGTAGTCGGTTTGGAAGCCGGAGACGCAATTTTGGCAAGCGCCAAGGAAGGCATAGGAATTAAAGAGATATTAGAAGCGGTTATAGATAAAATTCCTCATCCAAGCGGAGACCCGCATGCACCCTTAAAGGCGCTCATTTTCGACTCATGGTTTGATTCATATCAGGGCGTTATCGCGCTAATAAGGGTATTTGACGGAACCGTCGTTCCCGGCGATACCATACTGCTTATGCACTCCGGAATTTCATATGAAGTCCAAAAAGTAGGCGTTTACAGCCCTTTTATGAAAGAGCTTGATGCTTTAAGCGCCGGAGAAGTAGGATTTATAATCGCCAATATAAAAGATTCAGTAAGGTTCAAAATAGGCGATACTATAACGCTTAAAAATAATCCTACTAAAAAACCTCTGCCGGATTTTAAAGAACCGAAACCTATGGTGTTTGCCGGCATCTATCCTATAGATTCCGACGATTATCCCGAGCTTAAGGATTCTATAGAAAAATTGAAATTAAACGATCCTTCTTTTTCATATGAGCCGGAAAATTCGCTTGCGCTAGGCTTCGGTTTTAGATGCGGGTTTCTTGGGCTTTTGCATATGGAAATCATAGTAGAAAGACTTGAGCGCGAATACGGTTTAAGCCTTATATCTACGTCGCCTACCGTTCTTTATAATATAATAACGATGAAAGGAGAAGTTAAGACGGCTCTTAATCCTATGAAATTTCCGCCTTCCGAAGATATTTCAATGCAGGAGGTCGAACATATAGAGGAACCTTTTATTAAGGCAAATATTTATGTTCCTTCGGAGTATCTCGGCAAAATAATAAACCTTTGCGTAGAAAAAAGGGGAAGACAAGTAGAATTAAAATATATTACGAAAACCAGAGTTCAGTTAGTTTATGAATTGCCCTTAGCCGAAATAGTTCTCGATTTTTACGACCAGCTAAAATCTCTTTCTAAAGGGTATGCTTCTTTTGATTACGAATTCAGCGGATACAGGCCGGCCGATATGATAAAACTTGAGATATTGGTAAACAAAGACCCGATAGATGCCTTATCTGTTATAGTACATAGGGATAAAGCCTACGTAAGAGGGAGAAACATAGTAGAAAAACTGAGGGCTTTAATACCGAGGCAGATGTTTGAAGTGGTTCTTCAGGCGCAAATAGGTTCTAAAATTATAGCCAGGGAAGAGATAAAGGCTTTACGCAAGAATGTTCTCGCTAAATGTTACGGTGGCGATATTACAAGAAAGAGAAAACTTTTAGAGAAACAGAAAGAAGGCAAGAAAAAAATGAAAAATATCGGTTCGGTCGAAATTCCGCAAGAGGCGTTTCTCTCGATATTGAAAGTCTGATATTGGCGACTATTAGATACCATAGGGACAGAATTCAATTCTGCCCCTATATCAACTTGTAGCATTAGACATTATTAAAAAAAACTGGTATAATTTATAAAAATTAAAAACTTTTTTTTATGAACGATAATAAACATACATTATGGGATTATTTTAAAGCTATAGTAATAGCTATAGTAATAGCGTTATTGTTTAGAACCTTCGTCGTTCAGGCTTTCAAAATACCTTCAGGTTCGAT
>JAJZLA010000081.1 GCA_021803845.1 bacterium
AATTCTAATACTTATAGGAATATCGATAGGGCTTATGCTCGGTAAAAAAGGCAATTCCCCAGTTTCTATAGGCATAAGCATCGTATTTGCTTTTACATGGTGGGTTATAAATTCGATAGCTCTGTCTCTTGGCGAATCCGCCCAATTAAGTCCTTTTCTTGCGGCTTTCATGGCGGACATAATATTTCTGTCGTTTGCCGTATATCTTATAACGGGTATCGATTAATTACAGTTCGATGCTTAATCCGTCGTAAGACGGTATTAGTTTTTCGGATTTGCAGGAGCATATTTCTTTTATTTCGTCGTAATCTATATTATGCCCCATATGCGTGAAATAAGTTCTGGACGGGTTTATTTTTTCGGCAACGTTAATAGCTTCGGCTATGCTGAAGTGCGTTTTGTGGGATTCGAACCTGAGGGCGTCTATCATTAACACGTTTAACCCCTTAAGTAAATCCAAAGAAGATTCCGTTATAGACGATACATCGGTAATATAAGCGAAGTCGTTTATTCTGTAACCGTTTATTAAATTTTTACCGTGATATACGGGAATAGGGGTTATAAATAAACCGGGTTTGATTTCAAAGGATTCTTTTATAATATTAGGGATTAGATAAGGCTTGCTCGATTCGGTTTTTTCCTTAAAAATATAGTCGAATTTATCTTTAATAAAATTTACGGCCGCTTCTGAGGCATAAACCGGTATAAATCTGTTATCCTGTTTTTTTAGATAGTTAAACATTCTTAGATCGTCTATTCCGAAAATATGGTCTGCATGCGTGTGAGTATATAATACCGCATCGATGTTTGCGATATTAAATTTCAAAGCCTGCGTTCTTAAGTCCGGCGCCGTATCTATTAATATATCGAAATTATTTTCGGATACGAGTATAGAAGGTCTCAGGCGTTTGTTTTTTGGATTTTCCGAAGCGCAAACTTTACAGCGGCATCCTATTAATGGGACGCCGGTCGAGGTGCCGCAGCCGAGGACTAAAATTTTCATATATTTTTATGATACAATAAAAAAGGAGTTAAAGCAAATAAGGCAATAAAAAAATGGATAAAAAAAATTCCGAAAAAGTTAAGATAAAGAGGGAAATTATTTTTGCGGCGATAGTTTTCGTGCTTGTTGTTTTTTCTACTTTTGAAGAACTGCGCATGATATCTTTTTCAAACATTTCCGTAACGTCTAAGATTATCGTTTATGCCTATATAAATATTACGGTAGTCCTTTTTTTACTTATGTCGTTTCTTGTATTGAGAAACGTTATAAAATTAATAATAGAAAGAAAAAGGGGAGTAATTGGCGCAAAATTAAGGACTAAACTCGTGGGATTGTTTGTTATAGTAAGCGTGGTTCCTTCCCTGTTTATGTTTGTCGTAATGATTGCCACCGGCTTTGCCGCAAACGTTATAAACAAGTGGTACACTTTCAGATTAGAAAAAGCCATGGATTATACTTCGGCTATAATCAGACATAAGAGCGCCTTGATAAAAAGCGCAAAAGACGCGGCGGTAAACCGTAAAATTGAATGGCTCGAGCATTTTTACAGGGAGTATTCGCAGATAAGGTTCATAAAAAATCCTATGGAAACCACTTATCTTATTTTCTTTTCTATATTTACGCTTATAGTTCTTTTTATTTCTTCATGGGTGGGTTTTTATTTGTCGAAAAAAATGACTAAGCCGATTATAGATCTTGTAGAGGGCACAAAGAAGGTGGCTTCGGGAGACCTAGATATCAAAGTTTCTAAAGAAAGCGACGACGAAATAGGAATGCTTATAAATTCGTTTAATCTGATGGCTTTAGATCTAAAAAAGAATAAGGAGGAGATAGAAAAGGCAAATATAGATTTAAAAAACGTCAATGAAGAAATCGAAAGAAGAAGAAGGTTTATGGAAGTAATACTTAAAAACATTCATGCAGGCGTCATAGGCATAGATTCAACCGGCAAGGTGAGAAGCATAAACAATGCCGCAGAAGATATGTTCGGTATAAATTATAAAGATGCCGTAGGCAAGAATTATAAAGACGTTTTTGCAAAAGACGTATTTTCTGATATCAGAAGCGTTATAAAAGGCCTTGCAAAAACCGGCAAAGAAAATCTTACAAAAGAAATAAAATTGAACATAGACGGAGCTTTGAAGGTATATATAGTCAATATTACTACAATGAAAGACGAAGCTGGAAATTATATAGGCTTTATAGTGGTATTAAACGATACTACGGATATGATGAAAGCCCAGAGAGTTGCGGCATGGGAAGAAGTAGCAAAAAGAATGTCGCATGAAATAAAAAATCCTCTTACGCCTATTCGTCTTTCGGCAGAAAGATTAAAAAGAAAATACGGAGAAAAAATATCGCTCGAAGATAGCACTTTCGGTGAATTGGTAAACACGATTATAAAAGAAGTCGACGACTTAAAAAGTTTGGTAGATGAATTTTCGCTTTATGCAAGGCTTCCAAAGGCAAATTTGGAACCTGCCGATATAAACGCTTTGATAGGAGAAGTCGTCAGTCTTTACAAAAATGCCCACAGGAATATTAACTTTATAGAACATTTACAAGATGATTTGCCGAAGGTTTCCATAGACGGCAGACAGATGAAAAGAGCTTTTATGAATATAATAGAAAATGCCGTATATAGCGTTAATTTGAAATATTTGGAGAAAATAGGCGAAGACTATAAACCCGAAATTAGAATTTTTACGGAACTGATAGAACAGGGGGATAAAGAAAGCGGAAATAAAAATCTTGCCTTAAAGATATCGTTTTCAGATAATGGAACGGGAATAAACGACGAAATAGTCCAGAATATTTATGAGCCTTATTTTTCTACAAAACAGGGCGGAACCGGTCTCGGATTAGCTATTACGAAAAATATTTTAATGGAAAACAATGCGCAGATACTTGTCGAAAATAACGAAAGAGGCGGCGCCGATTTTATAATATTTATGCCGTTACAATAAATATAAAATATTTATTTACAAAAGAGGTAAACGTGAAGCTTGTATTAATAGTTGACGATGAAGAAAGCATTAGAAGCACTCTTTCCGGAATTCTTAAAGACGAAGGCTACTCGGTAATAACAGAGGCAGGCGGAAAAGCCGGATTAAACGCCTTTGCCGACAAATCACCTAACGTAGTCTTATTGGACGTCTGGCTTTCCGATTCCGACGGTTCGGATATTTTACGTGAAATGGTCAGGATAAACAAAAACATTCCGGTAATTATGATTTCGGGTCATTCCGATATAGATACGGCAATTAAAACTATAAAAATAGGAGCTTACGATTTTATAGAGAAACCGCTTTCTTT
The DNA here is from genome assembly GCA_021803845.1 of bacterium. The sequence continues at coordinate 3,320 of JAJZLA010000081.1, forward strand.
AGACAGACTCGTTATTACGGTAGAAAACGCATTAAAATATAACAGCCTTAACGAAAAGAAAGCTATTTTGGCAGAAAGTCTGCCTAACAGTTTCGAACTTATCGGCGAGGCAGAATCTATTAAAAATCTAAGGGAAAAGATATATAAGGCGGCCCCGTCTTCGGCTCCCGTTCTTATTGCCGGAGAAAACGGCACCGGAAAAGAGATTGCAGCGAGGTCGGTTCATATTAACAGCCTGAGGAGCAGCGAGCCTTTTATAGCAATTAACTGTGCCGCTATACCGGAAGAGCTTATAGAAAGCGAAATTTTCGGTTACGAAAAAGGAGCTTTTACGGGAGCGGCGGCTAGAAAAAAAGGAAAATTCGAATTAGCCGACGGAGGGACACTTTTTTTAGACGAAATAGGCGATATGAGCCTGAGAATGCAGTCAAAAATATTGAGGGTTTTACAGGAAGGCAAATTTCAAAGGATAGGCGGAGATAACGAAATTGAGTCAGACGTCAGGGTTATCGCCGCTACTAATAAAGATCTCGAAGAGGAAATTAAATCGGGCAGATTCAGAAGCGATCTTTTTTTCAGGCTTAACGTTATTCCGCTTTATATACCGCCGTTAAGGGAAAGAAAAAGCGACATACCTCTTTTAGTAAATTATTTTGTTAAAATTTTCAGCGGCAATACCGGCAGATTAGAGATAGACCGCTCCGCTTTGGATTTACTGCAGAGTTACAACTGGCCGGGAAACGTCAGGGAACTTAAAAATATTATAGAAAGGTTTTCTATTTTAAATCTATATAATAAAGTAACCGCCGAAGACGTCGCCGCGGAATTAAAAATCAAGTATCCTGCGATTCAGGAAAATAAAGGCAATTTTATTGCGGAACAAGAAAACGTTATCGTGAATCAATCTTGCCGCGACTATTCATCCGGCGAAAATATATTGCGCCATGAAGACTCAAATAATATCGAAAGTATTATGTCTGCCGATTTATTCCAGCAGGCAAAAGAAAATTTTGAAAAAGCATACCTGATTCGCAAACTAAAAGAAAACGGAAACAACGTAACTAAAACAGCTCAAATTATCGGCATGAGCCGCCGCAATCTGCAAAAAAAAATATCTGCGCTTAAAATAATTTTTTAACAAAAAAATTGGTAAAAAATTCTTGACAAAATTTTTTAAAAAAAATATAGTTAATATAAATTTTAAATTATAATGTAAAATAAACATATCGCTTATAATTTAATCAAATCTTTAAGATTCTTTAGGAGGAATTATGGATGTCGCACGCGGGGAGTCCTTTTTTAAATTCGGAATTTTAGTCAAATCTTTTGAAGCCTTTCAACGCATTAAAGCAATAATTCTTTTGCTGGCAACTTTTATAATTTCATCCGCTATATTAATAGGATCTATTGCTATAGCAACTGATATGGCGTATAGAGGGCATTCCGCTATCGGAAAATTTATTTCTATTATAGGGGTAATATTATATATTATTATCTACCTTATAGGTTATACCGCTACCGGAAAAGTATTAATGGAGTATGCCAGAAATAAGGCATCTATTCCAGTAATGGACGCTATAATATTCGGCATCTTTTCGTTTTACCGTATTTTAATTTCCGAAATAATATTAGCCATAGTTCCTTTAGTAGTCGTTATAGTTTCGTTTATTTATTTTTTCATAGCAAAAATACCCGGGTTAGGCAAACTTTTAGCTTTTATTGGAATACCGGGATTTACTATAATCTTTGCCATTATGTTTTTTGCAATACTTTTAATTAATTTTATGATTAATCCTTTAGTTTTTGACGGAAATAATTTAAAAGAAATTATAATAAAGGCTTACAAGATTTATAAAAAACATTCAACCCTCCTTTTCGGTTACTTCATATTTTTAATGCAGGTTTTTGTCGTCTTAGCTTTAATATTTATATTATTGACCTTATGTTCTTTGGCTCTTACGGCTTCAATATTAGTCTTTACAAGGCCAACTTATTTATTATCCGGCTTTTACGGTTACGGCGGTTCTATGCTGGGAATGTTAAACGGCGGCGGCGGTATCATGTCCTCTCTTGCAATGTTTGGGGGCTTTGTAGGATTCGGCGTAGGTATTATATATATGCTTTTGATAGTTCTTCTTTTAGTATACTTAATGTTGGGACAGAATTATATATATTTAGACGTAATATCGGATATGAATTTTGACGACGTTTACGCTCAGTTTGACGACGTTAAATCTAAATTAAAATCAAATGTAGATAAATATAAAGAAAAAGCAGCAAGCATGAGCCAAAAAGGCAATACGGCGGTTTCTCAAACAACCTCCATACAGAATCCAGTACAAGAACAACAAACGTCTCAGCCAGGCAGTACAGGTTCATCAGACGCTAAAGCCGATGCGGGAGTAAAATTTTGCAGCAGCTGCGGAGCGCAAAATCCTTCAGATGCTTCATTTTGCGAGAATTGCGGAAATAAACTTAGTTAATTTGTATATGTTTTGTTTATTGACAGGATTAAGCAATATATAAAAAAATAAAGAGGAAATAAAAATGTTTTTTTGTAAAAATTGCGGTACAAAAATAGAAAACGATAGCGCTAAATTCTGCCCTAAATGCGGACAGAAATTCGAGCCTAAACAGGCATCGTCGCAGTCCTCTGCGCCTAATCCTAACGTTTTAAAAAATGCAAACGCTTCGCCTTCGCCGGTTAAAACCCCCGAAAATAACGTCGATTTAGTCAAAAACAATGAAGGCAGCAGAGCCGAAAGTTCTATTCAAAACGACGCAAAAGAAGGCATTAGTCCCAAAAATCCAAGCGGCAATAATTCATCTTCATCAGCAACTCCCAAAGCGCCTAAAATACCTCATCAAGACGGTGGTAAAAAAGGAAAAGGATTATTAATCGCTATTATTATTTTAGCGATTATATTAATAGGTATGGGAGGTACCGTTTTTTATTTATTTAAAACCGGCAAACTTAAAAAAATAGAAAAAAAAATATACAAAGTTCTTAATATTAAAACTAGAAATCAATCCGAAAAACATAAACATAAGCATCACGGTAAATCCTCAAAGCAAAATAAAAATAAAAAGAAAAATCAAAAGAACAAGAAGAATTCCAAAAATATTTCTAATTCAAGTAATCCCGCTAATTCTTCAAATGCAAGCAATTCTGGCACATCTGCACCGACTTACGTTTACGCTAATAATAATTCGAATAGGTCTAATCAAGCCGGCGGGTTTTCCGCATTTAAAACTTACTTGAGTTCTGCAAGCCCACATATTGTCGGTATTTCGCCTCTCGGCAGTGCAGCGGGAAACGCTCCTGCTGTTATAATTTCAAACGTTATGGCAGACAGCGTCAGCGCTAGTCCCGGCAGCACAATTAATATTCATTCCAAATTTTATGCCGAGACCCCGCCTAATCCGTCTTCGCAGAGCGTAAAATTGACATACGAAGTTTACGGAAACGGTCTTACGGCTTATAACAATTCATACGTCAACGTCAATAAGCCCGGAATTTACAACGTTAACCTTGCCGTGAAAATTCCGTCTAATTTTCCGGCAGGAACATATACCTATGTTCTTACGGTAACTTCTACGGCGACGATCGAAGAATCGCCTGCGGCTTATATAAAGGTGCAGTAG
>JAJZLA010000082.1 GCA_021803845.1 bacterium
TCAACAAAATATTCTGCGAGAAGGCCACATTATATTTAAAATTATACAGAGTCTTGTGTTCTGGATGAAAATATTTATACACATTAACTAAACTATTCCCGTTTGCAAGACATTTTTTAATAAAAGTGAAATATCTTAATTTTAATTTATAACTTTAAGAGGACTTAATGGATTATTCTAAACTATCTTTTGGTGCTCCAGCAGCCGAGCGGGATATAAATAAAGGTCTCGCAGAATATTTTGTTGAATCCGAGGCTTTCTTAAGGGTTATGCGCGGCGAGAAATCTATAATAATAGGAAATAGGGGGTCGGGTAAAAGCGCAATTTTTAAAATTATTGCAGAAAGAGAGAAGCGTGCAGGAAGAACAATAATCGAATTATCCCCTGAAGATTATTCATATGAGATGTTTTCTGCTGTGATGAAAAAAGAGAAAGAAGGTTCTTGGGCAAAACAGGGAGCTTATGCGGCTTCTTGGAAATATATTCTTTTTGTAACGATTATGAAAGAAATCACAGGGGGGTGCGGATTAAAAAAAGGACCAGCTGCACATATATTTAAATATTTAAATGCAAATTTTTCTGGACATCAAGGTAATCCAATCGACTTACTGTTATCCTATTTAAAACGATTCGAAAGATTAAAAATTGGTACTTATGAAGTAGCTTTTCAGGCACGTGAATTAGAAAAATTATATAAATTGGAAGACATTAACTCATTAATTCCAGATGTAATCAATCTTTGCAAACAAAAGAAAGTTATGGTTCTTATTGATGAGTTAGACCGTGGCTGGGACTCTTCGGAGGATGCTAAGGCTTTTGTTTCAGGCCTATTTCAGGCTGCTATTAAAATCAACGAATATACACCTGTTTTACGAGTATTAATTTCTTTAAGGAAAGAACTATATGATAATATCCCAGTCTTATATGAGGATGCTCAGAAGTATAGAGATATCATAGAATATATTCAATGGGATGAAGAGTCACTACTAAATATGGTAACTAAGAGAATTAAGTATAGCTTACCAGAATTGAATAAAGACTCCATAGAAGAATTTTGGGATGCAGTTTTTGCTGAAACGCTTGATTATAGAGGGGCAAAATCCTTCAATTATATGGTTGACCGCACTCTTTATCGTCCTCGTGAAATTATACAATTTTGCACAGAAACATCAGAAATAGCCAAAGAATTTTCCTCTTGGCCTATAAACTATAACGTTATAAGCAAGGCAGAAATAAAATATTCTGAGGAACGAACAAAGGATATTGCTGCAGAATATAGATTTCAATATCCAGGGCTATTGGAGGTATTTGAAGTATTTAGAGGTTTACCATACAATTTCGACCGCAATGCTTTAGAACTTTTATGTCTTAAAATTACACTTAAAGAGTGCGGAGTTGGTGAAGCGGAAAGTTGGTGCTATGGCCAGTCTTACGATTTCCTAATAGATGTATTATGGCGAGTTGGATTTTTAAGAGCACAAGCGGTGGGTGGTGTCAAAGCTATTCGTCGAAGTGGTAGTATATATCTCGGTTCACATCAAATATCAAATCTAAATCTTAATAATATTTCGCGTTTCCACGTACATCCCATGTTCCGTGCTTTTCTTGGCATGAAGGAATCAAGAAAGTAAATATTACTAAAATTTCATATATCACCAATTAGAACCTTTCTATTTTATTTTAAATTATTTCCCTACCTTTTAAAAAATTAAAAAAAAGGTGTCAAAAAAGGTATCTGATTTATTTATTCCCTCACTCCCGACTGCGTTTGACGCGATCTGGAGTTTTTGTTTTTACTTCTTGTCCTACAATTTATAATTATGTTAATTATTTCAATTATCAAATTGTATTGATTTTATTTTTTATTTTATTTTGATATAATAATATAAAAAAATAATTTAATATGGATTTTAAATTATCAAAATATTTTACGGATAAGGTTTTAATTAAAATAAATTAAAGGTGTCATAAATTAAAGGTGTCAGATTTATTTATTCTCTTACTCCCGACTGCGTTTGACGCTGCCGGGAGTTTTTATTTTTTCTGTTTAGGTTTTAAAATGAAGTAGGAGGTTATTGAGTGGAAGAAAAAGAAGAAAAACCCCAAGTCGTTTTTTTATTGGGTGCAGGCGCTTCGATTATGGCGGGTGTTCCTGATACTATAAAATTCGTTGATGAATTTAAATAAATTAAAGGTGTCAGATTTATTTATTCTCTTACTCCCGACTGCGTTTGACGCGGGCGGGAGTTCTTATTTTTACTGTTATTTTAAATTTTTAAATAAAGCAAGATAAATGCTATGGATAAATATAATAATTTTACAAACGAACATAAAGAAATTATAAAAAAAATAGGGCTTTTAAAGAAATATTTTATATCTTTCTTCTTTTTAATTTGGAAATTAATAAATCAGGTTCGCAGACCATGGTATATAATTATCTTAGGTTTTATTTTCATTGTGCTTGGGTCATTTTCTATTTGCCAATCTTACTTAGATATACTTTCTCATTTGCTTGCATTGTCGGATTTTGCTCCTAAAGTTTTTTTAATGGAATTATCATTTGGGTCTGCCTTGCTCGGCGTTGGATTAACAGAAATAACGCTTGAAAAGCATTATAATAAGTTAAGAAAAATACAAAATTCTCCGGAACTTATAAGAAGAGAAATGGCAGCAATGAATTTTGGAGCAGATTGTCATCGGTTTCTAAAATTTATAGAATCTAAAGAAAAATATAACAAAATCCTTCTTAAAAATGTTTACAATGAATATATCGAAGTGAGGAGTAAAATATTCTCAGAATTAGCGGAAAGTTTTTTAGGTCAAACGGCAATATCACATAATTTATCCAATAAAACACCCATTGCATCTATAATGCCGATGGAACTATACAAGAATATCATAACATCTATTAGAATTGCCAATAACACTTCATACACCGTAGATTGTTTTAATCTTGGTTTTTGGTTAGAAAATGTCCGGTGTGATTTTGAAAAATATTTATCGAAACCATATCTGAATGGTAAAATATTAAATAAATCAATTAAAAAAATAATACTGCCTGTTGAATTGGAAGATAAAAACATTTATAAATATATCACCAAAGAATTTAATGATTGGGGGAAAAGATGCTATGTTTTAACTGATAGCGAAATAAATATCTGTTATTTTATTCTTATATATTTAACAGAGCTTGATGATATTATGAATGAAATAGACGAAACAGATATCCATAAAGGTAAGATGAAACAACTCAAACTTATAGAAGATTTATTTATTATGAAAGTACCTGTTATTGAATGGTCAACGAATCCCAAATGTCAAGAATTAATTAATTTAATAAAATCAAAATAAATTAAAATAATGTCTGATTTATTTATTCCTTTTCAGATAAAAATATAAATGGGTATCTAAAAGCAAATTTCAAGGACATGCATTATGAAAACTCAATTTTTTAAAATTTCAGGTATTAACTTTGACAATGGAGATAATTTTCACCTTAGTAGCATTGAAATTGGAAAAGATATTAAAGATTTAAATAATATTAATAAAAATAATCCGGCGTTAGTTACAAAAGACTTATATAATACGCACGAGGACGAATTAAATATAAAAATATTTCATATCCTATATGTTCTGCGCAATCTCAAGGTTGATTCTAAAATAGAACTGTCAAATAATTTTTGGATTGGGACAAGATTATACACAAGAGAATTTAAAAAAAATAGAAAATTAAAGTATATTTCCGGCGATTTTGATTTTTTAGTAGGAAGTCTGGATAATAATTTAAAGCCTATATATGATAATATAATCGGTATAGAAACTAAAAAATTTGGATTCTCTCTGATTGAAAAAGACAATTTTAACGAAAATTATAGAAACATAAATGAAAACTACGATTTTAAATTAATCAAACAGCCGCCTAAAAAAAATAACGATATCATGCCAGGGCTTAGCCAAATCAAAAGCTACGGGTATTTCTGCAATAAAATTATTTTGTTGTACTCCGTTGTAGTGCAGCCCGTTCCTCAATTTTTTGATAATAGTACTACTATTCAAAACGCAATGAATAAAATTAAAGAAAAATATACAGAAAAAATACCTGATATCCCGGATTATATAGGTTTTAGTATTAACGGTTTAATGCAGGTGCCTAACAAAGATCCAATATATAGTGGTACGCCTATTACTCCTATAACCCTAAAATATCCTGACAATCATTCTTTTTTGCTAAATAACAGGGAAGACTTTATTGATAAAATTAGTAAAAGATTAGAAACTGCCCCAAAATTACCGATAAAATATTTTTCTGGATTCCCGCTTTGGCAATGAAAAAAGGCATCAGATTTATCCCCCTCCCTGCCCCTAACCGTATTTGCTAAGCGTGATAAAGTAATCTAATATCCGCATTTCAACCCTCCAAATATTAGAATTTTGTAAAAAATTATTTTTTCTATTTTTTTATATGGTATAATATATAAAAAAAGTTTATAAAATATAGGAAATAAAACGAAGTAACCCCTTAATCAACAAAATTAGAACAATATGAAAATAACATTGGAACTTCCCGAAGACATAACGGCATTATTAAACGAAGATGCGCAAAACCTTGCCGACGATATAAAGCTTATGGCCATAATAAAAATGTATGAACTCGGCAAAATATCTCTCGGCAAAGCCGCCGAATTTCTAAAAATAAATGAAATGAATTTTATGGAATTATTAGGCGAATATCAAATACCCGCAATAAATTATTCTCCCCGCGAATTAGACGAAGAATTAAAAACATTAAACAAGTTTATAAATTAAATGATTGCCGTTGCCGATAGTTCATCGCTGATAGCATTGTCTATATGCAACCGCCTTGATTTATTAGATATGTTTTTTTGATAAAATAATCGTTCCCGAAGCCGTTTATAATGAAATAACGTTAAATGACAAACCTGAATCCGAAAAATTAAGAAATTATTTATCGAATAAAGTATCAAAAGAAAACATAGGCGAATACTTATTAAACGATATTTGTTTGGGGCAGGGAGAATTAGAAGCCATAGCTCTTTGCAAAGCCATAAATGCCGATTTTCTAATAATAGACGATAGGCTTGCAAGAAAAGCCGCATCGGCAAATAATATAAAAATAACGGGAAGTTTGGGAATATTATTGTCCGCAAAAAAGAAAGGATATATAAATACTATAAAACCCTGCATAGAAAATTTAAAACAATCTAATATAAGAATATCGGACAGTTTAATTCAAAAAGTACTGCAAGAAGCAAACGGAAATTAAAAATACTCTATCTGCACTTTGTTTCGGCAGAAGAATATGCCGCTTATATGTCAAGAACGCTTGATTAACGCCTCTATAACCCCCTGCGGTCAAGCTGGCATCAGCTTGCGGGTTCGGGCAGAGCCCGATACAATGCTTTTAAATGTTTGTTTCGCCGTAGTTTAATTTTGCCGCAAGGCTTGGTTTTCAAACCGCTTGCCGGTTTGAAAACCAAAATAAAACGAAGCATGAAACAAACCTCAACATCGTTGTTTTAACTGTTGCGGATTACAAAATTAATTAATTCTACCATATATCCGCAAACCAGCTCTCTGTTTGTATTTTCAGAGCTTGCGAAGAAAATACAAACAGAGAGAGGAGATAACATAATTAAAGATTTTAAAAATTACGGTAATTTTTCCATAAAAAAGTGTTATAATATATATGATAAAATAAATAAAATTATTTAATATTATTATACGCATTAAATAAATATAGGGGAGACGATATAATATGAAGTATTCTAATTTAACCGCAAGCATTCCTGAAGAATTAAAAGAAGAAGTTAAGGAACGCGCTAAATCCGAAGACTTAACGATATCCGATATCGTAATGGTAGCTCTTGAAAAGTTTTTGACAAATAGCGATGACGATAGAAATTCAAAAAAAAGTCATACCTATATAGTCGGCGGCTCCAAATCGCCTTCTAAATCTTTGAAAATAACAACTAATATTAATAAAAAAAGAGTTAAACATATTGCCTTGATTTCAAACCCTTCGCATTTTTCACAAAAGCCGTACGATAAAGTCAAAGACCTAATAGGGCGGATTCCAATAGATATTCCGGATTTAGGAAGAAATCACAAACGCTATATTTCGGAATGCTTTGAGGAAAATGAATAAAATCATAATAGACACAGGTCATCTTCTCGCTCTTATGAATCCTCGCGATAAAGACCATCTTATTTGCCTTAATTTTTTTAAATCATTTGAGGGGAAAATATTTATACCGGAAGCGGTAATTACCGAAACGGCTTATTTTCTTGGCAAGCGTGTATCTGTGGAAGCTCAGATACAATTATTAGATTTTATTTTTAAAGGCGGTTTTAGCATTATATCTCAAACTGAAAATATGTTATTGAGAGAAACAGAACTTATAAAAAAATATAAAAACGTGCCTATGGATTTTGCCGATGCAACCATAGTCGCATTTGCCGAAGAATCCAAGATTTATGATATTTTCACTCTCGATAAAGATTTTAGCATATACCGCGCCGCTAAAAGAAAAAAATCTTTTATAGTCTGGCCGAAGCAGTAATAAAATAATATTCTTTAAAAAAATACAAAAAATACTTGATAAGATATTTTTATATGCTATAATAAAATTATTAATAGCGTGCGGTATATTTTTTAATTTGTCATTCAATGTGGGATTAAAAGTCTGACATTTTATATAAAATATATGACTTGCATATTTTGATCAATGTGAATTAAAGGTGTCAGATTTATTCACTCCGGCTGGCATAAAAGCTTCGCTTTTATAAACGCCCGCCTCCGTATCTTTACTCCCGACTGCGTTTGACGCGGCCGGGAGTTTTTGTTTTCATTTATTGCCTCATAACTTGCCGTTATGTAAACTTAAATTATTTATCGATTTTCATATTTAAAA
>JAJZLA010000083.1:0-6495 GCA_021803845.1 bacterium
TTTTCAATAACAAGATGCCCAGTAAACAATGCAAAAGAATATCTTTCCGAACTAATATAGGGCTATCATATCTTTATAATTCTCATCGGAAGATTCTATCCAAAATTTTATTATTTCATCCTTCGTCGTAAGGTATGACGACATTATAGAGCCAAGTTTGGAAGATGCTTTAGATTATTTTAATTATAACACCGTAGGATGTTTGAAGTTCTTATCGTCTTTTTCGGGATAATCTATATTGTAATGCGTGCCTCGGGATTCTTTTCTTAATATTGCGGAAGTTATTATAAGATTGGCTACTTCGGCTATATTTCTTAATTCAAGGAGGTCGGTGGTTATTTTAAAATTCCAGTAGTATTCTTTGATTTCGTAAAGCAGGTTGTCTATGCGCCTTTTTGCCCTTTCTAAGCGCTTATCCGACCTGACGATGCCGACATAATTCCACATTGTCCGCCTGAGTTCGTCCCAGTTATGAGAAACGACTATCATTTCGTCGCCGCCCGTTAAACCGAAATCTTTCCATTCCGGCAGAGCCGGTTTTTCGTTTTCTGCGGCATCAAAATTAGATTTATTTAAAACTTTGGATTCGGAAATTTTACGCGATTCTTTCAAAAATCGCTGCGCCGCTTCATAAGACTTTTTAGCAAAAACGCATCCTTCAAGCAGAGAATTGCTTGCAAGCCTGTTCGCACCATGAAGTCCGGTGCAGGCTACTTCACCGATGGCGTAAAGACCGCCTACCGAGGTTAAGCCGTTTTCGTCTGTCAGTATCCCTCCGCATAAATAATGCGCGGCAGGAACGACCGGTATCCATTTTTTAGACATATCTATACCGAAACTCAACGTGGTTTTAAAAATATCCGGAAATCTCTTTTCCAAAAACTCTCTGCTTTTGTGCGTCATATCGAGATATACGCATTCGTCTCCGGTTCTTTTAAGTTCAAAGTCGATAGTTCTTGCTACGATATCGCGGGGGGCAAGACTCTTCAACGGATGAACGCTATCCATAAAAGGCGTTCCGTCTTTCAATCTTAAAGTACCGCCCTCTCCTCTGAGAGCTTCGGATATTAAAAAAGACTTCGCTTCAGGATGGTAAAGTATAGTAGGGTGAAACTGGTAAAATTCCATATTCGCTATTTTAGCCCCTGCCCTGTGCGCCATAGCTATTCCGTCGCCGGTAGAAATATCAGGATTTGAAGTGTATAAGAAGACTTTTCCTGCTCCGCCCGTAGCAAGGACTACTATATCAGCACTCACGGTCATCACTTCGCCGGTATTTTTATTCAGGAAGTATGCGCCTAAAACCCTGTTTTCCTTTTCTTTTTCTATTTTTAGCTTGCGGGCGGTAATTAAATCTATGCCTATGTGATTTTCAAATATTTTTATATTGGATTTTTCTCTTGAAGTATCGACTAAGGCTCTTTCTATTTCTCTTCCTGTTATATCCCCCGCATGCAAAACCCTTCTTTCGGAATGCCCGCCTTCCCTGCCAAGATCAAACTCCTTATTATTTTCCGATTGTTTTGCGAATTTAACGCCCCAGTCTAAAAGATCTTGCACTACTCCTGGCCCTTCCTCTACGACCATTCTTACTATATTTTCGTCGCAGAGTCCGTCGCCTGCAGTCAGCGTGTCGCGAATATGTTTTTCGTATGAATCCTTATCGAGATTCATAACGGCGGCAAGCCCGCCCTGAGCGTAGTTGGTGTTAGACTCTGCTTCTTCTTTTTTAGTAAAAATTCCTACTGAAACAGAGTCGTCAAATCTATTGGCAAGCGAAAGACCGGCTATGCCCGAACCTATAACGAGAACGTTAAAATGCATAAAATAACTTAATATTTAATTTGTGCCGCTGTTTAAATTCCATTTTAAAACCGCTCTTCCGTTTACTCCGGTAATCAAAAGTTTAATCCATTTAACGCCGGGGTTTAAAAATAATTTATGTTCTTTTTTGTCGTAATATTTTGGAAATTTTATAATATACTGCCTTGACCAATCCGTAACGTAAGGAAAAAATTTCTTTAAAAAAACTTTTTTTTGCTGCGATAGCTTAATGCTGAGCGGCATAAGGCTTTCGCCCTCGTTATTCGTTAAATACACCATCCATATCGATCTTTTTGAATCTAAGTTGTTATAAGATTTGCGGGGAGTGTAAACCGAAACTAAAAATATGGTACTTTTTCCGATTTTTTTTATTAATTTTTTGGGGCGTTTCATATAATAACCGTAATATTTATCTTCATATGAACGCATAAAAGGCTTGTTAAAATAAGTAGCTCTTATATACATAACGGTATTAAGATTATTATATATATCAGCTTTGCGGGTCGCTTTACGCAAAGACGAACTATATCCGCCATTTGACGGAAACGGATGTTTTAAACCGAGAGAACTAAAAACGGAACAACCGGATAGCAGAAAAATAGGTATGATAAATGCAAAAAGTAAAATTATTAAAAAAACTGTTTTTTTCATAAATAAAATATTATTGTGTTATATCGTTTTTAGAAAATAAGGAATGAAGCTCAATGCCATTCTCTTTAAGAAATTCGGCCCCGCCTTCCTGCCTGTCGACGATGCAGACTGCATCCGTTATCTCATAACCTTCTTCACGCGCGTTTTTTACGGCTTTTAAAATTGAACCGCCGGTCGTAACTACGTCTTCTACTATTAAAATGTTCGCTCCTTTTGATAAAAACTGAACCGGCTCTATAAGATTGCCTTTGCCGTATTCTTTTTTTTCTTTTCTGATAACGACGGATTTTAAAGGATTTTTATCCAAAAAACTCGCGGTCAGAATTGACGAAATTAAAGGAATGCCTCCCACCGGAACGCCGGCAATTACCGAAAATTTTAAATCTTTCATTTTTTTAATTTCATCGTAAAGCAGTCTGCCGACAAGATATAAATACTCTCCGTCGAAAGAAATTCTGCGTAAATCTATATAAAAATCGCTTGTTTTACCAGAGGCCAGAACGAATTCTTTTTTTTCGTAACATAAAGTTTTTACGGCATTCAATACGGACATTTTAAGTTTTTCGCCGGCATAGTTTAAATCGTTATCTATCATTATTTTTACCGTATAAGGACTATTTATATATTATTATATTATATATTATTATATTAATTGCATATTAATTATATTGCGCCATTTTATAAATTTCTTCAAAAAACTTCTTTACTGAACAGTTTTAACTGCACTTGATTTTCATATTCGGATTCGTCGAATGTTTCCTGAGGATAAACGTTTGAAAAACAAGCTTCGCAAAAATTAATGCCGTTTCCTACAGCCCTGCTTAAGCCGTCTATCGAAAGAAATTTTGTAGTAGTAGCGCCAAGTTTGGCGTTTATCTCTTTTTCGCTGTATTTGGCCGCCATAAGGTCTTCCTTTACCGGAGTGTCTATTCCGTAAAAACATGGAGCAATAACCATAGGCGAACTTAAACGAAGATGAATCTCTTTTGCGCCGGCAAGTTTCAACATATCGACGATTTTCTTAGAAGTCGTTCCCCTTACTACAGAGTCGTCGACGACAACGACTCTTTTGCCTTTTATGACGTCGGGAACGGGATTTAGTTTTACTTTAACGCCAAAATGCCTTATGGATTTTTTAGGCTCTATAAACGTTCTTCCGACATAGTGGTTTCTTGTAAAGCCCATTTCAAAATCTATGCCGGAGCCTTTTGAAAAACCTAAAGCCGCCGGTACTCCCGAATCCGGAACCGGTATTACTATATCTGCATCGGGAGCAGACTCCTTTGCAAGTTCTTTGCCCATTTGAATACGCAGGCTGTAAATGGATTTGCCGTTAAAAATACTGTCGGGTCGTGAAAAATAAATAAGTTCAAATACGCAGGCTGAATTTCTTTCTATCCTGAACGGAAATATGCTTCTGATGCCCTCGCCGTTGACGAGTATAACTTCGCCCGGCCTTACGTCTCTTATATATTCGGCATTTATAAGATCTAAGGCGCATGTTTCCGAAGCAAAAACTATAGAGCCGTTGAGCCTTCCCATAACGAGAGGCCTGAAACCGAAAGGATCTCTTGCGGCTATCATCTCTTTTTCAGAAAGAAATAGGAAAGAGTATGCGCCTTTAAGTTTTTTTAATGAACTTACTATCCTGTCTATGAGAAGGTTTTCTTTAGATAAAGCTGTTAGATGTATAACGACTTCGGTATCGGAAGTAGATGAAAAAATAGAGCCGTTTTCTTCAATTTCGTCTTTTATTATGTGGGCGTTAGTAATATTGCCGTTGTGAGCCACGGCTATTGAGCCGGAATAGTAATCTGCAACAAGCGGCTGCGCGTTTTTAAGAAGCGTTTCTCCTGCCGTTGAATACCTTACATGTCCTATGGCGTTTTTTCCTTTGAGCTGTAAAAGGGTATTCTCTTTAAATACGTCGCTAACAAGACCAAGGCTCTTGTGAAAATATAAGCTGTTCATATCCGACGATGCTATTCCGCAAGACTCCTGCCCCCTGTGCTGAAGCGCGTAAAGTCCCAAATAAGTTATTTTAGCGGCTTCTTCGTTATTGTATATACCGAATACGCCGCATTCATCTTTTATCTCTTCCATAATTATTAAATAAATAATTTAAATAACAGAAAAATACCTTTCTTTTATTTTATCACTTTTTAAGTCTATTTTGTCGTTAATTTTCATTATGCCTTTTTTAACATCGCCGATTTTTTCCAATTTTATTCCGTATTCGGCGCAAATTTCCGAAACAGCCGTCTTTTGCGGTCCGCTTAATTTTTTATCTACGCTTATTATAAACGCCTGTTCGAATTCCGAAAATAAGAAAGATTCGATTCTTACGCCGCTTTTTGAGGTATCGCAATTTACTGCAAAACCGAGAGTTTGATTTGGACAGGTTATCGCACTCTCCGCCAGCGAAACAAAAATTCCGCCTTCGCTAATATCGGACGCGCTTTTTAAAAATCCCTTATTGATTAAAGACCTCAGGCAGTTTTGAAGACGGATTTCATAATCTAAATCTATCTCCGAAGGTTTTTGCATAAAATTTCCGTATTCTAAGTCCATATACAGGCTACCTCCAAGATTGCCGGATAATCTGCCCAGAATATAAATTTCATCGCCTTCGCTTTTAAAATATGGAGTTACCGCTTTTTCGACGTCGTCTATAAACCCTAGCATGCCTATAACCGGCGTAGGATAAATTTTATGAACCGTCGTTTTATCGCCGTCTTTTTTTGCAGTTTCGTTATAAAAACTAACGTTTCCGCTTATTACAGGAGTATTTAATTTTAATGCGGCAGATTTTATACCTTCTAAAGCATTTACGAACTGCCACATAACTTCGGGATCTTCGGGACTTGCAAAATTAAGGCAGTCGGTAATAGCTGCCGGATATCCGCCGCACGCGGTTATATTGCGCGCGCACTCGGTTACGGCAAGCGCTCCTCCTGTAAACGGATCTAAATAGGTATATTTTGAGTTTCCGCTTACGTTTAACAAAAAGCCTTTTTTACCGGCTCCGCTGCCGTTAACTCTTAAAACTGCGGCGGAAAAACCCGGCGGAACAATGGTAGCCGTCCCTATCGTATAATCGTACTGGGTAAAAACACTTTTTTTAGACGCTATATTAGGATGCGTTATTATTTTAAAGGCTGCATCGTTAATATTTTCCGGTATTTTATAATTGTCTATATTTAACGGTTTTACGCTGTTTAAGTACTTAGGTTTTTTAACCGGCCTTTTATATTCGGGTCCTTTTACTACGGTATTTACGCCTAACGTTTTATATGGTTTTGATTTATAAAAAAATCTGATTTCTTTTTCCTTAATAACCTCGCCTACCTCGACGCAATTCAATCCCCATTTGTCGAAAACCGCTTTTAATTCGTCAAATTTATCCCTGCCGCATACCAATAACATTCTCTCCTGAGATTCCGATAACATCATTTCTGCCGGAGTAATTTCGGATGTCCTTAACGGAACTGCGTCTAAATTTATAATCATCCCTTTTCCGCTGCTATCCGCCATTTCAAATGATGAACTGGTTAAACCGGCGGCACCCATATCCTGTATAGAAACTATAAGTTTTTTTTCCATAGCCTCAAGACATGCTTCGAGAAGGAGTTTTTCGGTAAAAGGATCTCCTACTTGAACTGTGCTTCTTTTTTTGTTCTTTTTTAAATCGAATTCTTCGGATGCCATAGTGGCTCCGTGCATACCGTCCATTCCCGTCGAAGAACCGACGTAAACAACGATATTGCCCTCTTCGCATTTAGATGAAAGAAATATGCCGTCTTTTTTAGCTATGCCTATAGTGAAAGCGTTTACTAAGATATTGTCGTTATAACATTCGTCGAATACGACTTCTCCGCCTACGGTCGGAACGCCCATACAGTTGCCGTAAAAACCTATTCCTTTAACGACTTCGGACAGATAATAAGGCGTTCTTGGATGGGAAAAACTTCCGAATCTTAAAGAATTTAGATTTGCTACTGGCCTTGCTCCCATAGTAAA
>JAJZLA010000083.1:6505-6920 GCA_021803845.1 bacterium
GCATAATGCCGCCTACTCCGGTGGCCGAACCCTGAAAAGGCTCTATAAAAGAAGGATGATTATGACTTTCCATCTTGAACACAAGCACGTCGCCGTCTCCAAAATCCACTACTCCGGCATTTTCGCCTGGTCCTATAAGAACTTTGCTCCCTTCCGTCGGCAGAGTTTTTAAATAAACTTTGGAACTTTTATAAGAACAGTGTTCCGACCACATAGCCGAAAATATACCGAGTTCGAAAGCATCCGGTTCATGTCCGAGCAGTTCCGAAATCTTGCTATATTCTTCCGCAGACAAACCGAAAAGTTTTTCGGTTTTTTTTGTATCGTTTTTTTTAGCGCTAACGTTATCCATTTGAATTTTGTTTGCTTTATTTTATTTTATTTCACGTTTTTTAAATTATTTATTTTAAAGATC
>JAJZLA010000084.1 GCA_021803845.1 bacterium
GGCATGGCAGGATTTCCAAGCGGAGCAACCTTTAAAGAATCTCCTGCATCTTTTTTCAGTATCTGCAATCCGTAAAAAGTAAAAAATATTGCAGTTTCGATATCCAGCGTCGCTGCCGTAGATGCCAAGATAAGCGGAGGGTATGCCATATCCAGCGTTCCGTGAATAGAAATGATAGCCATTTTTGTCTGATCAGCCATTTTTTTTCTCCTTAAATTAAACGTTAAAATTAATTTTAAATGCTAAACATAATTGAATACGATAAGCTTTCATAAATGTATAAAATAAAAAGGCCGATATTTTTAAATTTATCATTTTTTAAAATAAATGGCAAGAAAATCTTTTTTACGTTAACATAAAAAAAAATTATTTTTTACGATTTATTTTAATAAAAACGGCGGTTTTAGAGCTAAAAAAGAGAAAAAAATATCTAAATTTGACTTTTATATTTCATTTATGATATATTTTTACAATAAAATAGTTTAAAACTATTTATTTATGTATAAAATATGTATTTCTAAGATTAATTTTATTGATTTTGGAGTAAATTTTGAAAAAAATTATAAAAATATTTTTGAAATTAAAAAACGGTTTAAGAAATTTAATAACCGAAATAAAATTTAAATATTTTTTGCCCTATTTTTTGCTTTTTTCGGTGCTTCTTGCCACGGCCATTTTATCATATTTTTATGTTATGCCTATATATTACGGTTACATGAAAGAACGCCGGGACGTGAAACTTCTTAAGCAAAAAATACGCATCGATTACGAAAAAATAAGCGTTTTTAAGATTATTAAATCTTTTAATTCCGGACTGCCTGTATCTGAAGAAAAGAAAGTCTCGAACCTTATTTTTAACTTAGGGGAAAAATACAAAATAAATCCGGCTCTTATTCTGGCGGTTATCAGGGTCGAAAGTTCGTTTAATAATTTTTCCTATTCAAACGTGGGCGCCGTCGGCCTTATGCAGATTAAGCCATTAACCGGACTGTATTTAATTAAGAAATACGGAATAAAATCCAAAAAGTATAACTATAATACTAAATATATAGACTATCTTCCCGTAAATTACCTGTATAATCCTTCTTTAAATATTAAAATAGGAGCAAGATATTTATTGAGTTTATTATACGAGTTTAAAAATTTAAAGCTCGCCCTTTTTGCTTACAATGTCGGCCCTACCTTAGCCTATAGGACTTTAAGTTTTATGAAAACCGAAAACGGAAAAGTTAAATTTAAACTTACTGAAAATGAAAGCACCAATCGTCTGTTTTCCGATTTTTATTACGGATATTATAAAAGAGTTAAGAAGTATTTTGCGATTTATAATAAAGATATTTTTGAAAACAAAAAATAAATATAAAAGATTAATTAAATAAATTGAGAGCCGTTATTTTTTACATATTGTAATGATTTCACAAAAGATACCGTTAGTATAAATAAAATTATAAAAATAACTAAAAAGAATCCTACTCCGAGATTGTGGAGGTTGTGAACTTTTATCGGAGTTATAAAACCCCACTGTATAAGCTTCGGAAAGGTTAATTCCATTATCGCCGCAAGAACGAATGCGAATCCGCCCCAAAAAAGAGTCATACCGGATGTTCTTTTCGCGATGTACTGAATGCCTTTTTTGGGGATTTTAAGTTTTTCCATAAACCTTCCCGCAAACATGCCTATTATTATCTGCGTCGCCATAGTTCCAAGACCGAACAGAAGTCCAGGCAGAAAACCCGTATATTCGTTAGGCATTTTTGGAGCGAGGACGGTATAAACTATTATCGCAAATGCGCCCGTCCCCCATCCTGCGATAAATCCATGCAAAAGTACCATGTATATAGGGATGGGCTTTGATTTCCCGTCTGGATTATCGGAATGTTCTTCTTTTAACGTTTTAATTTTCAAAAATCGTATAAATATTTTTTCCAATTTTTCGAATAACTCAAAATTTTCGCCGAGTCCTATTACGTAAGCGCCGGCAAACGACATAACTATTCCTACGAATATATATACGACAGGAATTACATCCGGCTTGGTTAAAAATTTTCCGAGAGCGAAAAATGCAAGTTCAGATGCGACCGCCCTCTGGAACGTGAAGGCAAGCGAAAAAAGAAGTCCGGTTTTGAATCCGCCTTTAGTGCTGTAACTGCCTATAGAATAACTGAAAGTAATAGGCCATGTATGCTCGTCGGGGGTAAATCCGTGTATTATGCCGAGAAGAAAAGCGGTAAGCAAAATAGAGAATAAGGACGTAAAATTTTGCGGATTATAAAGATTTATCATAGTAAATATTTTATATTTTTATCTTATTTTTGTAAAGATACGACTTGGTTTCGCGTCTCAGTTTTAAATCGTCTGCGGTTAAACGAAATTTCAAAGTTAGTTATTGAGTTGTTTGTTATATAAGTTATAAAAATTTATAGTAATTTGCAGGAGGTTCTTTTATCTGATATAATCAATCCGAGCAATACTTAACATAGTAAAACGTTAAATTAAAAAATAGTTAAAATAAAAAGCTAAAATGATAAATATATACGGTAAAAAAGTTAAAATCGTGGCTACGTTAGGGCCTGCCAGCGACGGAAAAAAGATGATAGAAAGGCTTATAAAAAACGGAGCGGACGTAATAAGGCTGAATTTTTCCCATGGAGACGAAAATTATTTTGCCGAGGCGATTAAAAAAATAAGGTCGGTATCCGAAAATACGGCAATTTTAGTCGATTTGCCGGGGCCGAAAATAAGAACCGGAAAATTAAATAAAGATTCAATTAATTTGCAAAAAGGCAACGCCATAATTTTAACGAATAAATATACGGTTTCCGACGAACGAAAAATTTATATAGATTATCCTTATCTCTGCGACGATATAAAACCTAAAAATTTGGTTTATATAGACGACGGCAAGATAAAGCTGAAAATAATAAAAAAGATAAACAGGAACGAACTTGAAGCCGAAATCCTTACGAAAGGCGTTTTAAAAGCTGAAAAGGGAATAAATTTTCCTGATTCAAAACTTAGCATTCCGTCCGTTACGGAAAACGATAAAAAAATTTTAAAATTCGGAGCCGAACACGGCGCCGATATGTTTGCGGTTTCTTTCGTAAGAAGTTCCGAAAATATAACGTCGTTAAAAAATCTGCTTCAAGCCGAATATCCGTCGAAGAATTTTTTAATAATAGCCAAGATAGAAAAAATAGAAGCCGTTAAAAATATCGAAAAAATAGCCGCCGCCGCAGATGCTTTGATGGTGGCAAGGGGAGACCTTGGAGTAGAAGCTCCCGTAGAAAATATACCTATAGAACAAAAGAGGATTATATACGTCGCCAATCTCTATAAAAAGCCGGTTATAACGGCTACGCAGATGCTTTTGTCTATGGTTGAAAACGAGACGCCGACGAGAGCCGAGGTTACCGATGTTTCTAATGCTATTTTTGACGGAACGGACGCCGTAATGCTTTCCGAAGAAACAGCCATAGGAAAATATCCGGACGAAGCTGTTGCTTATATGTCTAAGATTATAAAGGCTACCGAGAAAAGCCCGATGTTTTCAGGAGGCGGTTATAAATCCCGCTCGGCTTACAAAAGGCATGACGGCGGCATAGGTATAGGTATCGGATATTTAGAGCGCCGCAGTATAGAGTCCGACGATAAGATTAAAATTAAAAGAAACGTTAGCGATATTTCCGATATAATCGCCGAAACGGCATCGACAGCATCCGAGTTATTAAATAATTGCATTATAGCGGCAATAACCAGGTCGGGTTATACCGCTAATTTAATATCGTCATTTAAACCTCCTGTTCCCGTTTTAGCGATAGTGCCTGATGATTCCGCAAAAAGAAGGCTGTCTTTAAACTACGGCGTTTCTTGTATAACTATGAAAAATATAACCGATAAAAATATAGATTTGCAGGACGTAATAGATTTAATTAAAAATGAAATTAAAAAATCTGGACATAAATGCCCGGATTATGCCGTACTCACAGGAGGGGTACCCATAGGCGAGCCCGGTTCTACCGATTTCGTCAAAATAATTAAGCTGAGAACGTAATAAGCCAAATATAACAAAATAATTACTGTTTATTATAATAATATCCTATCTGGATTAAGGTGACAGTTACCGCTTGAATTTAAATTTTTATCATGTTATATTATTTATTAATTTAATTAAATTGATTCTCTTCGGAGAGATGGCCGAGTAGGTCGAAGGCGTTCGCCTGCTAAGCGAATGTATGTCCTAAAAGATGTACCGAGGGTTCGAATCCCTCTCTCTCCGCCATTTAACAACGATATTTCCAAATACCTTTAATTAACTCTATAAAGTTAACATGATTCGAACCCTCGGAGCGCGAAGCGCGCAAGAGGGTTTGTAGGTATTTAAACTTTTCGAAGAAAAGTTCATCCCTCTCTCTCCGCCATTTAACAACGATATTTCCAAAGTTACGCGTCGAATACCTCCGTTATTCTTTCTTTCAAACCGGAATTCCTTATTTCTTCTTTAGAATTCATCGCTATGCCGAAAGCTTTATACGTTCCGAAGATAACTACGTTTTTCTTCCCTCTGGTAATCGCGGTATATAACAGATTTTTTTTCAGCATCATAAAGTGCGACTGATGAAACAGCACTATAACGTTATTGAATTCGCTGCCTTGAGCTTTATGTATAGACAGTGCGTATGCCGGCATTATATTTTCGTAAACGTCTAAAAAATCGTATTTTACTATTCGATTTTTATCGTTATCTTCACCTATATAATTTATATCATCTAAAATTCTATTTTTTCCTGGAAAATAATCGGAAAAATCGACAGAAACGGTTTTTTCTTCATGGTCTATATTTATAATGTAGCCTGTATCTCCGTTAAATACTTCAAGGTCGTAATTGTTCTTTTTTTGTATAATTTTATCGTATAATTTAAATTGAATTCCGTTGTATATGAAAGAACTGCTTTGGTTAAGATTGTTATTTATATTGTCGTTCACGTTATGATTGTCCTCTTTTATATTTTCGTTTTTGGCGGCCGAATTTGAATCGGGCGGAAATACCGATATTGCTTTTGCTGTCGATGTCTCTAACGGATTAGGATTAAACGTTTCCTGAATTATCTTGTTTAAATTGTTATACCCCAATATGCCTTTTCTCATAGGCGTTAAAACCTGAATGTCGTCGAACGCAAAAGAGTTTATTTTCTTTCCTGCCGACAGCCTTTTTGATGCTATTTTTTTTATAAATTCTTCAAAGTCTTTTAATAGTTCGTCTTTGCCGGATTGAGCCGTATCGTATTCCTTCCTGTACTTTATAATAAATTCTTTTCTCCCGTCCTCTTGCTTTGCCGTTATAAATTTTTTGTTATTGAGCAGATTATGCGCATTCAAGTTTATCAAGCCGCCTTCATTCTGCCTGAAAACTTTATTTAGAAACGTTGCTGGAAAAAATTTTTCGGTTTTAATTATATCCCTTAATACGTCGCCGGGGCTGACGGAAGGTATCTGGTTAACGTCTCCGACTAAAACAAGTACTGCATCGTCTTTTACGGCTTTTAAAAGTTTGTAAAAAATCAATATATCTACCATGCTCATTTCGTCTATTACTATTAAATCATGCGGCAGTTTATTTGTTTCGTTGTATAAAAATACGGACTCGTTCGTATTTCTGTCGAATTGAGCTTTAAGAAGTCTGTGTATTGTGGAAATAGCTATATTTTCCTTGTTTAAATTACCGGATTCTATTATAGCCGAAAGTCTTTGCGCCGCTTTTCCCGACAATGAAATTAAAGCAATCTTTTTATCCGCGTACAAACCTGCAATTGTTTTTATAACAGTAGATTTTCCTGTACCGGGTCCGCCGGATATTACGGAAATTTTATAATTTAATGCATTCTGCACGGCGTTTTTCTGTTCGCCGGTCAAAGTGAGCGAATCTTTTTCGGAAAGTTTATATGTTGTTTCTTTGTTAAATTTTACCTCGCACGAGGTACCGGATATTCTTTTAAGTTCTTTAGCGACGCCTATTTCGCTGTAATAATAAACCGGCAGATATATTTTTGCTTTATTAATAATATAATTATATTGGTTTAATTGATTATAATGGAAATTATAATCATCACCGCTATTAATATCGCTATTATTTTTTTTATTATTATCGTCTTCAGGCGACAAGTCGATAATTAATTTTTTTTCTTTAACCAAATCGTTAATATAGGCATTGAGCAGCTCGTCGTCAAGAGAGATATCGGGTTTATCCGAATCCGCCTTATTCTTATCGGCGCCGTTAAGATTATCCGGTTTATCCGAATTAATGCCGTCGTTTTCTATTATTATCTCGTTTATCCCTTTTTTAATATCTTTGTAATAAACGAAACAGTTTCCGGACTGTTCGCATAATTGTCCTATGACATATTTTACCGCTTCTTTTATCCTGTTAGGGTCGTCTTTTTTGATGCCTAATTTTTCCGCCATAATATCGGCTTTTTTAAAACCTATTCCTTTTATTTCGGTAAATAAATAAGGATTTTCTTTTGCTATGGCAATAGATTTTTCCTGAAACTGATTGTAAATAGACTTAATTTGATAATCGCTGAACTGATAGGGCTTAAAAAACATTATAGCTTTTCTTAATCCGTAACTTTCTTTCAAGCCTTCTATTATAGTTGAAAGTTTTACTCTGCCTATTCCTCCTACCTCCTTTAATCTTTCAGGGTCGTTGTCTATTATTTCTAATGTTTTTTCCTTAAATTTTTCATAAATTTGATTTGCCAAAACCTTGCCTATGCCTTTAAATATATTTGAAGAAAGATAATCTATTACGGCCGTTTTGCTGTTTGAGA
>JAJZLA010000085.1 GCA_021803845.1 bacterium
CGCCTTCATGGAAACTTTATTCTTCCTTTTGCGATATTTACGAAGGCAGTTATGCTTATTCTTATAATTCTATATTTTATATCCATAACGTTCCTATCCTCTATTTTCCTTTTATGGTTACGCCTATAAAAACCAAGAAATCCTCCGGCCTTTTAATACCCACGGCGGGTTACAGTTCTCTTACCGGTTATCAGGCAGGAGAAGGTTATTATTTCGACCTCGGACGTTCGCAGGATTTGACCTACGAACTTAATTATTACAGCTACTTAGGATACGGCAACTCCTTAAAGTACAGATACAGCCTAAATCCATACTCGCACGGTTCGATTTACGGTTTCTATATACACGAAAACGACGACAAGAAAAGTTTTTCCATGTCTCCTAAATTAACGCGTTATCTGTTGTTCTCCCATAATGTCGATTTCTTAGGTAATGCGGTTATAAAAACAAATCTGAATATTCCTTCGGATAATTCTTTCTATTCCGATTTTTCTACAAACATTTATCAGATGACGAAAAACAGGCTTTCTTCCAACCTTTCGGCTACTTATGATTTTCAGAGTTATTCGGCGAGAATGAATTTTTTAAGGTTAGATAACTTGTTTATTCGGAACTATGCGACGGTTGACGAGTATCCGGCTTTTTCTTTAGACGGACAGTCCAAACTCGGAAAATTTTTTAATAATCCTTTATATTTCAATTTGCATTCTTCTTTCGACGTTTTCAGGAGTCCCGCATACTTAAACGATGAAAGGACAGATATTTACCCGTCGGTTTATATGCCTTTAAACATTATAAAAGGAGTTCATGTAACGCCGAGAATAGGAATAAGGGATACGGGTTATTTTAATATAACGGACGGCTATAACGACGTTTCTTCGACTGACAAGAACAGACAAATTTATTATGCTTCTATAGACGACAATACTACCCTGTTTAATAATTACTTGACTTCTGCCAAAAACAACGCAGGTTATTTAGCTTTTTTAACCCCTTATTTAAATTATAATCTTGTAAAGCCGGTTAATCAGTCGGGTCTTCCGTTAATAGACCAAGCGGATTATATTCCAAAGGAAAGCGCATTTAAATACGGATTAAATTTTAATTTAGAAGGTTATAACGATAAAGGCATAAACAATCTGCTGAGATTAAGTTTATACCAGTATCATTCTATTTCAGGCAACTTTATAAATCCGGTTAATTATTTTAATTACGATAATTCCAATTCGGATATAATTACTAGAATAAAAATACATCCAATTTCTAACCTGTATTTTTTCGGAAACGCAAGTTACGACGATTATAACTTTATATTTCACGATTATAATATAAATTCGCAAATTACCGATTTTAGAAAAGATTCTTTCGGCATAGGCTATACCGAAATAAACGATGTTCAGGGCTATATATCGGCATTAAATATGTTTAATTCGGCAAACGCAAATTTTTTCCCGCAGACTACGTCCGTTATTACCGGGCTGAACACTCTGTCCTATACGAGTTTATCGGCTAATTTAAATATAATAGGCGGCTTCAGCATTAATACCACCGAAGATATAGACTTAACCGTGCATAAAGATATATCTAATTCTATAGGTGCCGTATATCAGACGGGATGTATAGGTTTTGTAGCAAATTATATGAATCTGCCGTATTTTCACCAGTCGGCTTTTTCTTTCGGTTTAATACTGAGGGGCATAGGCACTTATGGATTCGGCAATATGATTACGCCTGGAGCTTCGCCGTCAGGATTATCGATGAGCGGTCCCGGATTCAGCAACGGTTCTTAAAAGTAAAAGCATTTACGAAAGGAGGTATAAAAATTTAATGAAGACGTATCTAGTAACCGGCGGTTTCGGGTTTATAGGGGCCAATTTCATACGTTATATTTTGGATAATCGAAAAGACGTAGATATTATAAACATAGACAGTATAACCTATGCCGCAAATCCCGAAAATCTTGCGGGCTATACCGAAAATTACAGGTTTTACAAGGCGGATATCGCAGACAAGCAGGCTTTGTCTAAAATTTTTAACGAAAATAAAATAGATTTCGTAATAAATTTTGCGGCAGAATCCCATGTGGACAGGTCTATTTTGGAACCTTCTATTTTTATCGAGACTAACGTCGCGGGAACGCTTAATTTGCTGGAACTGTCTTTGAAGCATAAAGTAGAAAAATTTCTTCAGATTTCCACAGACGAAGTTTACGGATCGCTTGGAGCAACAGGAAAATTCAGCGAAGAAACTTCTTTGTCGCCGAGAAGCCCTTATTCCGCTTCAAAAGCCTCCGCGGATATGCTTGCCATGTCGTTTTTTCATACTTACGATATGCCGGTTTTAATTACGAGGTGTTCAAATAATTACGGGCCGTATCAGTTTCCCGAAAAATTAATACCGTTGACTATAATAAACGCTTTAAACGATAAAGAAATTCCTCTTTACGGCGACGGAAAAAACGTAAGGGACTGGATACACGTTTTAGACCACGTTAAAGGAATATGTTTAGTTTTAGAAAAAGGAGAATTTGGAGAAATTTATAATATAGGCGGCAATGCAGAAACGAAAAATATTGATATAATTATACATATACTCGATAAACTTAATAAACCGCATTCTTTAATAAAATACGTCAAAGATAGGCTGGGGCACGACAGAAGATATGCAATGGATTTTTCAAAAATAAATAAAAATATGGGTTTTTTGCCGGAATACGTTCTAGAAAAAGGTCTCGACGATACAATAGACTGGTACGGAAATAACGAAAATTGGTGGCGTAAAATATTATCCGGCGATTATAAAGAATATTATAAAACAATGTATGAAAACAGATGAGGTTTAATTATGCTTAAAATTGCCCTGATCGGTTCGACCGGCATGCTCGGTATCGACGTAAATGCCGCCTTAAAAGGCGTTAACTTTTTAATTAAAAATTTTAACTCAAAAAATTTGGATATTGCAAATTCGGAAGCGGTTAATTCGGCCATCGAAAGTTTCAAGCCCGATTATATCGTTAATTGCGCGGCCTACACTAACGTGGACGGAGCCGAAACCGACAAAGAGCTGGCGGATGCCGTTAATAATACAGGAGTGCAAAATTTAGCCGAGGCCGCTTTAAACACAGGCTCCAGAATAATTCATATCAGTACGGATTATGTTTTTGACGGCACGAAAAGAACGCCTTATAACGAAGACGACGGGACTAATCCCATTAACGAATACGGTTTTTCGAAGCTCAGAGGGGAAGAAGCTTTAAAAAACTCCGGCGCAAGTTACATAATACTGCGTACTTCCTGGCTTTACGGGAAAAACGGGAAAAATTTCGTAAATACTATTCTTAAGTTAGCGGACAGCCAGAAAAAAATAGAAGTCGTCGACGATCAGTTCGGCAGTCCGACCTATACTAAAGACATAGCTTATGCGATATCGGAAATAATAATAAAAGACAATTCGAAAAACGAAATATATCATTTGACTAATTCAAGCGACGGACATACTACATGGTATAAGTTTGCTCTCGAAATAGTAAATGTTTTTAAAAGAACTAACTGCGAGGTTATTCCCGTAAGTTCGGATAAATCAATCAGGGCGGCGAGAAGACCTGTTTACAGCGTTTTAGATAACGTCAAAATTAAAGAAGATTACGGAATTGAATTAAGGTCGTGGAAAGATGCTTTAAAAAAATACTGCAACGATATCGGCTACTTTATTGTTTGAAAAATAAAAATTAAGATATATAATATATATAATAAAAGCGCTAAATACAGCCCATTTTGCGGCGGTGCAGGAATTAAATTATGGCGCCGCATAAATATAATTTTTAAAAAAAATAAATCTCGTAAAATTAATGGGTAAAACTTTTTTGTCTAAAATAAGAAGCAGGTTTCTTGCCGGTTTAACCGTAGTCGTTCCGGGAACTTTGACTATTTTTATAATAGTCTGGCTGTTAAAGGAAATAAACCTTATTTTTAATCCATTTTCCATTTTCCTCGAAAATTATATTCATATTTATATACCGGAAATAGGGTTAATACTTTTGCTTATTTTAATTTTAGCTTCCGGTTATCTTATTACGAATTTAGCGGGAAGGTCTATTATAAACTTTTATGAAAACGTAATGTTAAAAATTCCGGTAGTAAATTTACTTTATAAATCTACGAAACAGTGGGTAGATATTTTTTCTCCCGGCAAGAGTTCATTTAAAAAATTTGTTCTGGTAAAATATAACGACGATAAATTTATATACGGCTTTTTAACTTCCGCTACCGGAATAAAAACCGGAGGCAAAGACGAATACGCGGTAGTGTATATACCTACTAACCATTTATATATAGGAATGAATATTATAGCAAAAAAAGAAGACGTAATAGATACCGGATTAAAAGTAGAACAGGGTATTCAGATAGTTCTTTCGGCCGGAATAGCGTTTCCGGATAGTTTATAAAACCTTTGACGGAAAATGCATAACAGATTCTTTATCGAAGAAAAAATAGAAACGGACGGCAAAATTTCAGGAAAAAAAATAGTTTTAGAATCTATAACTTCCCATATTAAAGCCTTTAGAAAACAAACCGGTTCAAAAATTTTGCTTTACGACGGCGCAGGATCGGTGTTTTCCGCAGTAATTATAGAAATTTCTAAAAGAAGCGCGGTTTTAGAACTGTCGTCGGTTGACAGATATACCGAAAACGGACCTAAAGTAAATATTTTTTTGCCGTTAATTACTTCGCATATTATGGATCAGTTAATCGCAAGGATTTGCGAGCTTGAAATAAGCGCCGTGATTCCGGTTGTTACCGAAAGATCGATAATTTTAAAAAACAGGAAAGAGATAGATTCAAAGATGTCTAAATGGGATAAGATTTCCAAAGGCGCTATGATAATTGCGGGAAAAAATTTTTCCACGAAGATAAAAGAACCCGAAACATTAGAATACGCATTTAAAGCGGCCGAAAATTACGGCGTAAAACTTATAGCCGTGCCTAAAGCAGAGTTGTATCTTAAAAAATATTTAGAATCTTTTGATTTTAGCAAAAAAGATATTTCCATGGGAATTTTTATAGGCCCGGAAGGCGATTTTTCGGCATCCGAGTTAGAACTTTCCAAAAAATACGGATTGACGCAGGTTAAGTTGACCGATTACGTTATGAGTACTTTCACGGCTTCTATTTATTCAGTTTCCAATTTAATATGTTACTCGCATTAAAAACTTTCATATATTATGCATCTTAAATATATAGAACTTTTCGGTTTTAAAACATTTCCGGATAAAATAAGAATACCGTTCGACAAAGGCATAAACGTTATAGTCGGACCTAACGGATGCGGAAAAACCAATATCGTCGATGCCGTGAGATTTATTCTCGGAGAGCAGAATCTTAAAGAATTAAGATTAAAAAGCATGAACGATATAATTTTTCACGGTTCTAATATAAGAAACGGCTCATCCGTCGCTTTGTGCAGGGGCGTTTTTGAAAACGGCGGCGGAAGTTTTAAATATAAAGATTTTTCGGAAGTAATGGTCGAGAGGAGACATTTCAAAAACAAAGAAACGGAATATAAAATAAACGGAATTTCCGTACCTTACAGGGAATATTTAGATTTTTTCAACGAAAGCGGCCTATCTAAGCATTATTCCATAATAGATTCCTATAAAATCAACGCTTTGCTAAATTTCAAACCGGCAGAATTACGTTTATTTTTTGAAGAAGCTTCCGGAATTACAAAATATAAGATTCAGAAAAAATCTGCTTCTAAAAAACTTGAAGCCGCCGTCAATAATCTTTTAAGAATAGGCGATCTGCTGGGCGAAGTCGAAAGCCGCCTCGAAGATCTTGAAAAATCGGCTAAAAAATTAGAAGAATACCGGCTTGCCGAAACCGAAAAAAATCGCTATGAATACGTATTGTACTTAAAGTCGAAAAATAAAATAATTTCCGATATAAACAAGTATAAGTCGGAACTTGAAATTTATTCGGCTCAGCTTGCAGAAGTTGGCGCTGTCGTCGCTTCTCTATTAGACATACTAACCGATGCTAAAACTTCATTCGACGAGATAGAAAAAATTTATAAGACGGCAACAAACGAAAAAAACAGCTATTTAATAGAACTTGCAAAGCTTGGCTCGGATATAGAATATTTAGAAATAAAAATTAAAGATACGGAGTCCGAAATAACAAAAAAAACCAAAGAAACGGACGAACAGGACGAATCACGCAAAAGAAACGCCGAAAAATTGACGGGATTAAATGAAAAACTCAAGACCGACGAGTCTAATTTGAAAAGTCTTAACGAAAAATTAAATATAACGGCAAAATCGCTTGCCGAAAAAAAAGAGCTTATGCTGAGAGTCAAAGGTATCCTTGCGAGTATCGAAGACGAAATTTTAGATATAGTCGAAAAATCTCAAAACGGAAAAAACAAAATTATTTTTATAGATAAAAATATTAAAAATATAGAAGCAAAAATTATAGAAACGAAAAATAACTCCGACAAAATTTCCGCGGAATTAGAAGATGCGGAAATTTCTTTTAATCAAAAAACCCAAGATTTAAACGAAAGCAATCTGTCCGCCGAAACCGTTAGAAAGAATTATTCCGATAACGAAAACGAACTTATCGGATTAAATAAAAAATTCAATGAATATTTTTTGCAAAAAAACGCGTTGGAAAAAGAGCTTATAAAAATTAATATTGAAATAACTAAACTTAATGAATTTATAAAAAACAGGGAAGGATTTTCCGAAGGCGTCAAAGATTTTCTTAAATCAAAAAAGGATT
>JAJZLA010000086.1 GCA_021803845.1 bacterium
AATTAAAAAAAGTTGGTTTATCGTAAACCTGAGTCCTACCTTAATGCCGGCTTCCTTAGCATAATTTATGCCTTCTATCGCTTCCCTGAAAGCGCCTTTTTTACCCCTGAACCTGTCGTGAACGGCTTCTAACCCGTCAAGGCTTATGCCAACGTACGATAAACCAACTTTTTTTAATTCTTTGGCGAGATCTCTCGTAATAAGCGTTCCGTTGGTCGAAATAACCGCCCTCATTCCTTTCGACTTTGCGTGAAAACACAAATCTAAAAAATTGGGATGCATCAAAGGTTCTCCTCCCGAAAAAAGCATAACCGGGGAACCGAAAGCAGATATATCGTCTATAAAAGCTTTCCCCTGTTCAAGAGTAAGTTCGTTATTATATTGCAGGTTTTTAGACTGCGAATAGCAGTGCACGCAGTTTAAATTGCAAGTCCTGGTCATGTTCCATACTATAACGGGTTTTTTATCTTCAGAAAACTGCAGAAGATGCGATGGCAGTTTGCTCGACATGCGCCCGTATCTGAGTGCATCAGAGGCGTGAACCCCGCCGCAGTAAAGTTTTGAAATTCCTATCATTTATAAATTCTCCTTTAGTTTTTTTTATCTTTTTTATAATAACCTACTATTCCATCGACAAGCGAATCTATATTAACGTCTTTAGATATTATATCAGATTTTATGCCAAACCCCAACGCATATTCGGCCGTTTTGTTTCCGATGCTTGCAAACTTAACGCCGGAAGAAACTACTTTTTTCAAAAGGTTTTCGTCGATATCTTTTAAAGCGTTTGTAAAATTTTCTATGGTAGAATAGCTTGTAAAAGTAACAAGAATATTTTTTAAATCTAAGTTATCCGGCAGACCTATATTTTTGCCGGTTTTTTTTAGGGAAACAAAAAATTCTTTTATAGCTTCTTTAGACTCTTCCGGCACTACAGTTTCGTAAACGGGCAGATTTTCGACATGAGCTCCTTTAGAAGCAAGAAACTCCGGAAGGTCTTTATTAATTTTTAAAGCCTGCGGAAAAAGAATTTTTTTGCCTTTAATATCGTCGTCTTTTAAAGCATCTATTATTCCGGTTTGCGAGGGCTCGGAGGGAACGACATCTGGAATTATGCCGTATTTTAAAAGCTCCGATGAGGAAACTTTGCCTACCGAAATAATTTTTTTATCCGATAGAGCTCTTGCATCCATTCCTTTTGAAAAAAAACGGACTAAGAATCCGGAAACGGCGTTTGCGCTGGTAAAAATCAAATAATCGTATTGCTTAATATTGCCTATAACTTTATCGATTTTAGTTTCATCTATATTTTTACTTTCTTTCATTATTTTTATAAGAGGAAGATTTATAACGAATGCGCCGAGTTTTTTAAGTTTACCCGACAGCGTTCCCGACTGTCCCTCGCCTCTCGTAACGATAACGCTTAAACCGCTTAACTGCCTCGTCTCGAACCAGTTCAGCGTATTTCTTAATTTTACTACGTTACCTACTATTAATATCATTGGGCTTTTCAATCCTTTTTTTTCTACCTCTTCGGCTATAGTGCTTAAAGTGCCTACAGCGGCTTTCTGGTTTAAGGTAGTTCCTTCCTGAATAACCGCGCAGGGAGTATCTTTATCTTTACCTGCTTCTATTAAATTTTTAGTATTGGAATCTAGATTTTTATAGCCCATTAATATGACGATAGTATCTGCTCCCGCCAATCCTTTCCAGTTTATCGTGCTTTTTTCCTTATGCTCCCCCTCATGTCCCGTAACGATGGCTACCGTAGAAGCATAATCTCTGTGGGTCAGCGGTATTCCGGCATAAGCCGGAACTGCAAAAGAAGAAGAAATACCTGGTATTACCTCAAACTCGATATTGTCTTTAAACAGCCTTTCGGCTTCTTCGCCGCCTCTTCCGAAAAGATAAGGGTCGCCACCTTTAAGCCTTAAAACGACACTGTTGTTTTTAGCTTTTTCCGCAAGAAGTTCGTTGATGGAATATTGAGGAAGAGTATGGTTTGAAGATCTTTTGCCGGCATAAATTATTTCGCATCCTTTTTTTGCATAAGATAAAATTTCCTCTGAAATAAGGCTGTCGTAAACTATTACGTCTGCTTCGCCGAGAATTCTTTTGGTTTTAAGCGTAAGCAGTTCAGGATCTCCGGGTCCGGCTCCCGCAAGATAAACTTTACCGGTTTTTTTTACTTCTTCAGTCTTCATATGATTTTAAATTACTTTTTAATTTTTTAATTTATTATTTTACAAATTATTTTTTCCGAGTATTCCTATGGCGCCTTTTTCGATAAGCCTTAATGCCATGCCATTACCAATATTTTCATAATCTTCTTTCTTGCCCTTAAATTCGTCTTCTAAGTATTCGCCTACGGTATTTGAAACAAAACCTTTTATGTAAATTTCTCCGTCTTTAATGTAAGCATATGCGCCTACCGGCGAAGCGCACCCGCAATCCAATGCTCTAATGCACGCCCTTTCCGCAAAAACCGCCTTAAACGTGTCTTCGTCGTTTAAAGGTTTCATAACTTTTTTAATATCATCTCTGCCTGTTCTATATTCCACTGCGATTACCCCCTGTCCGCACTGGGGTATATATATCGAAGGATCTAAATAAGCGTCTATATAGGACTGAAGATTAAGCCTGGCTAATCCGGAAGAGGATAAAACTATTCCATCGAAAAAACCTTTTTTAAGTTTTTCGAGTCGCGTATCTATATTGCCTCTTAATGATTCAAATATAAGTCCTTCGGAATATCTGTCCAAAAGAGACCGCCTTCTTAAACTTGAAGTGCCGACGATTGCGCCTTTTTTTAAAAGTCCGGTTAAATCTTGTATATAACCCGTTAAAGGCGATTGCGGTTTTTCCTTAAGAATTACGCAGTCGCATGGATCGTCTCTTTTAAGGGTTACACCTATTTCCAAGCCTTCCGGAATTACTTGAGGCACGTCTTTTAAGCTGTGAACGGCAATATCTATATCTCCGCCAAAAAGAGCTTCTTCTATTTCTTTAACGAACAAACCTTTACCGCCGAAACTGCTAAGCGAAGCATTTAAAATTTTATCTCCGGTTGTTTTTACCGTTATTATTTCAACGCTTATATTCTCATTTAAACTTTCGTAATGCGATTCCAACCTGCTTTTAACGAGATTTGCCTGATATAAAGCCAGTTTGCTTCCTCTTGTGCCTAATTTAATTTTCAAAATTCGCCTTTTTATTTTACAAGTTTTATTTTAGTTTCGTTATATGATGTCCCCGATTCCGATCCGGATTCCGCAATATGCTTTTTAGAAACATCCGGAGAATCTTCCGCATCAAGATTAAAAAGAGCCTTGACGGTTTTAATAGAATTTATTCCGTCGGGATTTAAAGACGATTTTTTAATCAGCATAGTCGGTTCATGAAGCAGTTTGTTGGTTAAAGAATTAACTGCTATATCTTTTTCTTTTTCGTCGGTTATATATCTCGACAGTTCTGATTCAAGCAGGTTTTTAATTTTATTTCTTAAAGATATTATAACCGGAACGGAATTCAAAGACTCTTTCCAGTTCATAAACTCGCCTACTGCGGCATTTATCAAATCTACAGCCGCATCGGCTTCACGCTTTCTAATTTCGATGTTGTTTTCAATCATTTTTCCGATATCGTCGATATCGAATAAATAAACGTTGGGTATTTTATTTATTTCCGGATCTATGTTCCTAGGCATAGAAATATCGATTAAAAATAGAGGTTTCTGTTTGCGCATTTTTATTACAGGTAATATATCATCATACTTTAATATATAATCTTCCGAACCCGTCGAACACAAAACGATATCGGAATTCGGCAAGTTTTTATAATATTCCGAAAAATCTATAACGTTTAAATATGTTTTTTCCTTATCTTCGAAAGATTCTTCGACAAAGTTGCGCGCTTTCTCGGCGGTTCTGTTTGCTATATTGATATTTTTTACGCCGTATTTTATAAAATGTTTTACGGTAAGTTTGCCCATTTCGCCGGCACCGAGAAGAAGCACTTTTTTATCTTCCAAACCGTTAAAAATTTTACGGGACAGTTCTACGGCGGCATAACT
Organism: bacterium; assembly: GCA_021803845.1. The sequence goes on from JAJZLA010000086.1 coordinate 4,073, forward strand.
GACCGACACTGGAGAAGCCGCTATTTTAGTTTCCGTTCTGACCGTTTTTGCGCAGTTAAAAGCTTTGTGAAACAGTTTATTTAAAAACTGTCCGCTGGTATTAAACTTACAAGCTTCATTATAAGCTCCTTTTAACTGCCCAAGTATCTGCGGTTCGCCTATTATCATGGAGTCTAAACTTGACGCTACCGTAAAAAGATGCCTTACGGCATCTTCGTTAAGATACATATATAAAATTTTTTCCTTTTCCAAATCGTCGAAAAAATATTTAGCTATGTAATCTTTAATCGCATGTCCGCCTTTTCCCTGAGTCCAGTAAGAAAGATTCATTATAAATTCGGACCTGTTGCATGTCGTAAGAACGGCTGTTTCTTTTATAAGCTGTCTGCCGGCTTCATCTTTAAGTTCAAGCAGTTTTTCGATAAACTCCCGCCTCAATTCAGGCGTGAGAAGTTTTTTTGAAACCGTCTCTCTTTCGTTTATATTTGAAGTTTTATGATTTAATCCTATAATTAAAATATCCATGAAATTTATTATACTATAATATTTCTTTAATTTATTAATTATTCAAATCCGTGAAAAGCCGGAAAAAAATAAAAAGAAAAACCTAAACTGGCCAATATTAAGATAAAGCCTATAATGCCAAACACGGCGGCCCTCTTCCCTCTTAAACCTTTCGCCATCCTTTCGTGCAGTAAAACCGCATAAATAAACCACGTTATCAAAGACATAATTTCGATAGGCTTTACAACTAAAAATGTATTAAACAATGAATTCGACAAATAAATTCCCATAACTATTCCTATAGTTATAAACGGGAAGCCTACTTTTAAGCAAATATAGTTTATATTATCCAGCAGTTCCAAATTATAACCGCTTCTTGAAGGCATATCTAATATTTTTAAATTCTTTTTACTCTTTATTTTTCTTTCCTGAAAAATATATATTAAAGACACTATAAAAGCAAGAGCAAAAAGAGAATCGCCTATCAATATCAGCAATATATGGGTAAGAAGGATTATTCTGTCCGTATTTTCCATAACGGGCATTACACGTACATGAGGAACAAAAAAAGCTATTATCAAGTTTACGGCGACTAAAGGGGTAGTATATAGCAAAATGTATTCAACTTTATAAAAAAAGCCGAATATTACCACTACTAACATCAAAATCCATGCATTGAAAAAAACGAATCTGTCTATATGGACCGGCACCGCAAACCCTTTAATTCCTAAAAACGTGAAGAAAATTATTGTCTGACATATAAATCCGGCATAAACTAAATAAATGAAAAATTTATGGAACTTTTTATCTTTAGACGCAAAAACGATGTAGGAGAAAATATAGATAATTAATGGAATTAAATACAGTTCTTTAAGCATTGCGTTTTTATGCCCTCTTAATAAAATTGCTTATAAAAAGGCTTGCTTCGGAAAATCGTTTATCCTTTATAAGCTCGAAAAGATCAGAATTGATTAATTCTTCGAAAAGCTCTTGATTTTTTCTTTGCGGATATTTTTTTAATTTAATCTCTTTTCTTATAAAACCGAGAATTTTAACGTAAGTATCGTATTCTTCCCCGTAAACTTTTTCTAAATCTTCTCTTATTTTTCTTGCAAGCCTCGGACTGTGTCCGCTCGTAAAAATTGCTATATCGAATTCACCCCTCGAAACAAGCGCCGGAAGCGTAAAAGTACAAAAATCCGGCTTGTCGGCGACATTTATTAAAATATTTTTTTTAACGCATCTTTCGTAAAGTTTTTTTTCCATCTTGGAATTTCCTTCTCCTGCCGATACCGCGCAAAAAACGGCAAACGCTCCTTTCTCGTCACCGGTCTCATATCCTCTTTCAATAATTTTTATGGCACTTTTATCGGCAAGTTTTTTTATTTCTTCCGATATTTCAGGGGCTATAACCGTTATATCGGCTCCGCGCTCGTGAAGCCTTTCGACTTTTCTGGAAGCAACCGAACCGCCGCCGACGACAAGGACTTTTTTGTCTGCAATATTAAGGTTGACGGGATAATATTTCATTAATTTTCACCGAAAACGATAGCCGAAAAAATAAGAATTTCGGCGCCTTGCTTATAAGCGTCGGGAGGAAGGCCGGCTTTCATAGAAACCGCCTCCAAAAACTGCCGCCTGTCCATACCGTTTTCGGTAGCGACTTGGGGAAGCAGGACTCCGTGACGACCGTTTTTTATAATATATAGACCGTGTTTCCCTATTTCTATTTTTTCAAGGTCGTCTATTTTTTGCAGGGGCGTCAAAACAGATATTTCTATTTTGACGTTTTTAAGTTCGGCAGCGTCGAGCGGCATAAATCTGGGGTCGCTGAAAGCCGCTTCTTTTGCCATGTTATAAACGTTTTGATAAACGGGGATATTAAAGTTAAAATTGCCTATACATCCCCTTAATTGCTCGCCTTTTGTTTTAAGGGTAACGAATACGCCTGCGTCCGCCTTAAGATTATCCGTCAACGAAGACATTAAGTCTTTAGAATTAATATATAAATCTTTACTGCGGTTAAAACTGTCCTCTATTGATTTTCTGGCTATTTTCAGCAAAACCGACTTTTCGTTTTCCGTTAAATCGTAATTTTTCATGTTTATCGCCTCTAACAATTTTTAATTTTATAAGACCATTCTATATCTACGCACTGTTTCAGCATAGCCCAGACGCTGCAATATTTATCTTTAGAAAG
>JAJZLA010000087.1 GCA_021803845.1 bacterium
TTATAAGTCTGTCCGGGCAGATTAGCTACGGCGACGCTTGCCGCATGCGCAAACTGATTGCCGGAACCTATTACGAAATTTTCAAAGGTATATTTTTCGTTTATATTAAGATATTCTTTTTTTAAACTTTTTTTATTTTCTGTATTTTTTTCTTTAACTTCGGTTTTTAAATTCACCGGAGCTAAATTTATATTGCCTTCGATATTATTATTATTTTTACAGACGAGATTATTTTCGGAAGCTTCGTTAATATTATAAATCATATTAAGGTCTTCGTCGTTGTTTAAATTTTTCCATATATTTAAAATAATTTCACGATAAGATTCGTTAATAATATCCTTAAAAAATTTATTCGGTACGGAAAATATAAGCGTATTGTCGTTTAAAGATATATCGGCAGGATTAAACCATATATTAAAATTGCTGTCGCCGATCTCTTTTTTTAATTCGTTTAATAGAGGTTCGATTTTATCCATAATAAATTAAACAATGTTATCAACAGTTGTTGATAACTCAAATATGTCTTTAATTACAATAACTTATATTAAAAATTTAGTGCTAAATCAGGCTTTATTTTTTAAATTTTCATGGAAATATTTTCAGTATAAAATTTAACAAATCAACATTATCAAATTTTAAAATATATTTCAATTATATTTCAATAAATTTTTTCTTATAAAATCAATGCGTTAAATATTTTAATATTACATATAGCCTTTTATTACCGCAAGTTAAGCAATAATCAAAAATAAAAACTGCTTGACATTCGTAGTATTATTTGGTTTAATTAAAATTTATCCCATTAAAAATTATATTATTAATAAATAAAACGGAGCAATCGTTATGAAAAGAACTTTTCAACCAAGTAAATTAAAAAGAAAAAGGACGCACGGTTTTTTAAGCAGGATGAGCACTAAAAACGGAAGATTGGTTTTGTCGAGGCGCAGAAGAAAGGGCAGGAAAATACTTGTTCCGGTAATAAGCTCTAAATAGTTTTGCGCATTTTAAGCTTTATTGAATATAATGTCTGAAAAAAATTTCAAATTAAATAAAGACATTAAACTAAAAGACAAAAGCCGCATAAATTATATTTTTAAACAAGGACTTAAAAAGCCGCAAAAAATTTCGGTTATTTATTATGTTGAGTCCGATAGTTTTAAATTTTTAATTACGTTTAAAAGAAAACTTCTTAATTCCGTAAAAAGAAACAAATTTAAAAGAATAATAAAAGAATTTATAAGGCTAAACCGGCATAATCTTAAAAAAATGGATTGCGCCGTGTTATTAGTTAAAATTCCTCCTTCTAAAATTCATCTGTTAAAAGAGCTTGATTTTTTAATACAAAATGAAAATTTTAAATAGATTTTTTATAGCACTTATTAATTTTTACAGAAAGCTTATATCTCCAATATTGCCGCAAAGCTGCAGATTTTACCCGACTTGTTCCGAATATGCCGCAGAATGTTTTCAAACTTTCGGTTTTTTTAAAGCTTTTTTTTTATCTATATACAGAATTATCAGATGCAATCCTTTGTCAAAGGGCGGATACGATCCGGTCGATAAGCATGCGCATTAAAATTAGCCGTCATGCCCTCATTATTTAATTTAATTTGATTTAAATATATATACAGTAAAAGGAGTTTTTTTGGAAAAGAGAATAATTATAGCTTCAATTTTATCGGTAGTATTAATAATAGCATGGGGCTATTTTATGCCTCACGGGCAAAATGCGCCGGCCGTAAATAAACAAACTGCCGCGGCAAATAAAGTTTCCAGTTTACAACATAAAGCAAGCGTTAAAAATTTAAAAAAAATTATTCCTCTTAAATCCAAAAAAATAAAAAAATTAATTTCTATATCAAATTCGCTGAAAAGCATTAAAACAGTATCGTATAAAGGAAATACGATTCATGCAAATTTTAATAAATATACCGGCGCGATAAACGGCTTAAATCTTTTAAACTATTCTTACACTGAAAAAAATTCTAAAAATAAGGTTAATCTGTCTAATTCTAAAAATATTTCCGAATTAATTAACTTTGTCCCAAAAAATCAAAACGTTCCCATAAAACTCGTCAATATAATTAGGAAAAAAGATTCGGTAAAATTTATCTATAATATAAACGGCAAGGCTATACTTACAAAAGAATATAAGTTTAACGACGATAAGTATTTTTTAGCGGCGTCGGTTTATATTAAAAATATCGGCAATAAACCGTATAAGCTTAGAGGCCGGTTTATTCTTTCCGCAGGCTTAAAGCCGGCTTCGTCGAAAAGCCCTAATTTTGTTAATTTTACCCCTGCGATTTATATTAATAAAAGCTTCCAAACCCCGGCTATTATAAACAAAGAAAAATTTACCGGAAATATTTCTTTTGCAGGTTTTAATTCCAAATATTTTTTACTTTCGGCTTTATCGCCCGGCAGTAATATAACGGCGGAAAAAAAGGGCAATATAATTTCTTTTATTATTCCCAAAACACTGTCGGCGGCTTCCGGCAAAACCGCAGAAACGTCTTTAAAAGTTTACGGAGGGCCTAAAAAATTATCCTTGCTAAATCCTCTGGGGCATAACCTTAGTTCTACTTTAAACTTCGGCTTTTTCGGATTTTTTTCTATAATTTTACTGCATATACTCGAATTTTTCTACGCCTACGTTCATAATTACGGAGTTGCGATTATACTTCTCGTTTTAGCCATAAGGATAGTATTTTATCCGCTTACCTATACCGGCTTCAAATCTATGAAGCAGATGCAGAAATTAACGCCGAAGATTAACGAAATGCGCGAAAAATACAAAGACAATAAAGCCGAATTAAATAAAAAAATTATGGAGCTTTATAAGGAAAGCAGGGTTAATCCGTTCGGAGGCTGTCTTCCCATGCTTTTGCAGATTCCGGTTTTTTACGGTTTGTATGAAGCGCTTTTAATATCGATACAGCTCAGGAATGCGCCCTTTATCTTATGGATACACAATCTTTCGGTTCAGGATCCTTATTATATCCTGCCTATATTAATGGGCATATCTATGCTGATTTCCCAAAAAATGAACCCTATGGTGGGAGATCCGGCGCAGGCTAAAATAATGCTCATTCTCCCCGTCGTTTTTACGTTTATTTTTATCCATTTCCCCGCAGGTCTTCTTTTATACTGGACGGTCAACAATCTTTTAACCATTGCTCAGCAGTATATTATAAATAGAAAATTTGCATAACATTCTTTTTACGGCGTTATGTCTTCTTTAACATACGAAATAGATACGATTTGCGCTATTTCCTCTCCTGCCGGGGAAGGAGCAATCAGCATTATCAGGGCATCCGGCAAAGACTGTCTGCATATACTTAAAAAAATTTTCAAGCCGTACCGTAAAGATTTTTCGGATATAAAACCCCGTTTTTTATATACCGGCCGCATTTTCGATTTTCAAACCGAATCGTTCGTGGACGAAGCGGTATGCGTTTTCATAAAAGGTCCGGATTCCTATACCGGAGAAGATATGTTTGAAATATATCCCCACGGCGGAGTATTCAATACGAAATATATACTGGAAATAATATTGAAATCGGGCGCAAGGCTTGCATATAACGGCGAATTTACCAAAAGAGCCTATCTGAACAATAAAATCAGCCTTATAAAAGCTGAAGCAATTCTGGAAATAATCAAGGCTAATTCTTTAAAAACGCTGGTTATTGCAAATAATGAATTGAGCGGCCTATTAGAAAAAAAAATAGAAAAAATTAAAGAAGATTATATTTATCTGCTTGCCTCATTAGAAGCTTTAATCGATTTTCCCGAGGAAGAATTCGAAAATATTAATACCGATTTTATAAAAAAGTCCGAGGAAGCGGCCGGATTGATATGCGGACTTATAGAATCTTACGAGAATTACGAGCTGAATAAACACGGTTTCAGCGTAGTAATAGCCGGAGCGCCTAACGTAGGAAAGTCTAGCATATTAAACAGGCTCGTCGATAAAAAAAGAGCCATAGTTTCGGATGCGCCCGGTACGACAAGGGATTATATCGAAGAAAACCTGTTTTTATCCAATAAACCCGTTAAAATTATAGATACGGCCGGTTTGAGGGAAACGGAGAATAAGATAGAATATGAGGGCATAAAAGGGAGCTATAATCAGATTAAAAATGCCGATGCCGTTTTATACGTTTTCGACGTTAACGATTTAGCGGAAAACGAAATTTTAAGAGATGTATTGGAAGAAAAAAAGGATAATTTAATTCCGGTTATAAATAAATTAGATACTTTTAAAGGAAAAGACATAAACATAATAGAAAAAAACGTGATGAGGACTTTCGGATTTATTAACAATCCGGTTTTTATAAGCGCCAAGACCGGCGACGGTTTTGAAGCGATGAAAAGGGCGGTGCACGATATTATTTTAAAAATCGAAGGCGGGATTAAAGACGATGTCGGCATTACAACCGTAAGGCAGAAAAATTTATTAGTAAAATCTTTAAATTTATTGGAAAATGCAAAAGAAAAATTCATAGAAGGCCGCCCGCTCGAATTAATATCGATAGATTTAAGAGACGGCATTAACGCCCTTGACGAGATTGTCGGGGGAGTAACCGGCGAAGACGTTCTGGATATGCTTTTCAAAGAATTCTGCATAGGCAAGTAGAAACCCCTATTTAAAACATTTTAACCTTGACGCTATTATAGCCGTCGGTTATCGAGTCAATTTTAAAAGAGCCACCCAGTTTAGAATCTGGGCTGCTAAAGTTTTAAAAGAATACATCGTAAAGGGCTTTGCCCTTGATGATGAACGGCTTAAGCAGGGTGAACGGTTTTTTGGCAGGGATTATTTTAAAGAGTTGCTTGAAATAGGCAATATCGGTAAAAAACTAATGCTGGAGTCAAAAAATATCATGTCTTTTATCGAAAAATTAATAGAGCTGCAAATATTAGAAAGAGAAGTTCCGGTAACCGAAGAAAATCCCCTAATATATATATTTCCTTATTACAAAACCGTATTTGCGGAAATTTCCAAAGGCATATTTTTATGCATCCAGATATCGAGAGGAATAGTAAGAATATCCTCAATTTCGGGTATAAGAGCCTGATTATTTCTAAGGTCGATTATCTTAAGATAATTTCTGCATATCTTGCAGTATTGCAAACCGACATTGCAGTATTTATCCGATTTGAAAATTTCCAGATTAGACGGGTCTTCTTCGCCGCAGAAAACACACTGAACCCTGTAATATCTCCATGCACTTCCGCACCTCGTACATTCAAGCATTAAATAATTTTGCGTTTCGTCGTCGGATTTTAAAAAACCGAAAGAGGGTTCGCCGCCGCAAAAATGGCAGGTATTTACAAAGTTATCCGTGCCGATACCCGCACCCGCACTATATTCGTCAATGTTTTGCCCGCTTCGATTATTAATATCCATAGCCATAGACTCCAGAAACGGCCTTAAAAATCCCTCGAATAAAATAATTTCGTCCGGCTTCAGGCGCGTTAAATAATCATAGTTATAGTTAAAGAAATCGTGCGCATAGCCCCCTATCGTCTTCTTTAAATCGGATGAAATGCTATGAAACGGAATATTTTTAATAAAAAAATCGAACAGATTTGCTATTCCGCCGACATTAATGCTCAGGTTGGAGGTAAGCGGGCGGCCGGAAGTTTTTCCTCTTGCAGATAAGCCGTAAATATCTTTAATATTTTCCTTTAAAATTTTTGAAACAAGGCTCTTCTGCGAAATAAGGATATTTTTATAAATGTCGGATACGCCTTCAAGGTCTGCCCCCGCCTCCTTTCTTTTGTCTAAAGCATATAACTTAAGGTCGATATTTTTTATTACCTGCTCAAAAGAGTTCATCGTTTCGTATCCTGCACCCGTTTTTATTTGCCGCTATTAAGCCACAACGCATGATGAAATCTCGCCCATGACGATCTTACTTTTCCCGTAATCATGCCGGCGAGCGAACCGGGGATGGCTATTAAGCTCAGATAAAAGTGCGCTATTATCGCGCTTATGAAAAATATTGCCGTCAACTCGTGAATAAAAAGACCGAATCTTGCCGCAAAGGAGCCGAAAAAACCGGGAAACCATATAAACAGTCCCGAGATAAAAAGCAGTGCGAGCCCCGCCGAAAAACACCAGAAGACCAACTTTTGCCCGCCGTTAAATTTATCCGATTTAACGGTATTTTTTTCGTCATGAATCAAGTACGAATATATATTTTTAATGAAATCTATATCATACGGCTTTATCGCCATATCCTTAAACCATCTGATAAAAAGGAGTCCGAACGATATAAGGAATATAACCCCTATCCACGGGTGAAGGAACCGGGAAGACTGCGGTCCGCCAAGGATATTTGACAGCCAGAAAAGTTTCGGGGAATAAAAGGATAATCCCGATACAATGAGTAAAACAGCGGAAATTGCCACAGTCCAGTGAATAATTCTGGTTGCAAGATTATGCCTATCTATTTCCTCCTCTTTGCCCTCTTTAGCGGCTAAAGCTTCCGGCACTTTCGACTGTCCGGCGGTTACCAGATGCGCAAACGAACCAAAAGTGGTCAGCCCCATAAATAATCCTCCGAATACCGCAAGCGGACCCTTAGTGAGTGCCGTAAGCGGCGAAACTTCTGGATTTTTTGGAAGTTCGTAATCTTCCGTATTATTTCCGTAAGGGAGGATAGTCATAACATGGGTTCCGCCGACGCCTTTAGGACTGTATAGCTTTGCGTTTTTAAACCCTCTTTTTTACAAGTTTTTTAATTTCCGTT
>JAJZLA010000088.1 GCA_021803845.1 bacterium
TTTCGGATACTCGTATAAATTAACTGTTTTACCGCCTGCTTTAAGTTCTTCGAGATAGGCGTTGTATTCTTCTTCGGATTTTTTCCAGTCTATTCCGATTTTATCGCATAGCGGTCTCCAATCGGTCGTATGCCATTGAAGCTGGACGATTTTAAAAACGTCCGCGCCGCACGCTAACGCCGCAAACATAACATCGGCCATGACCGGAACCTGTTCCGTGTAGCCCATAGCTTTTCCTATCCACTGGTTTTTATCTAATGTAGTGGTGCATCCGGTATCCTGCGTAATACAGACGTCGGAATGGGCTTCCCTTACCATCGGCCTTATTTTTCTGTCCATTACGAAAGACCTCGATGCTTCCCTTTCCGTTAATATATGCCTGAAACCGAAACCGCAGCAATCATACCATGTAGAATAATCCGCCACCTGTGCGCCGAGAGCAAGCATTACTCCCGTAGAAACGGCAGTTCTTTTTCCCGCATATATATCTTTGTCGTAAATGCAGTCTTCAGGAATCATTTTATATGTATGGCAAGCTGGATGAACGGTCGCTATGACGCTGCTTAAGTCGTATTTTTTTAACTTTGCAATTTCAAAGCGCATAACGTGAACCCATTCGCTGTAATGCACGATATATTCGGGGATTACTAATTCTCTTCCTATTTTTTGCATAATTCTGCGGACTTCATCCCGCAGTTCTTTATTTTCGACGAGCAAATTTCTCATCTCTTTATAATCGCCGAACGTCGTAGCACAGTGAAAAAGCGGAAATAAACCTAATTCGTATGCCCTGTGCCAGTTTCTTACTGCAACGGCGGCAAGCCCGACGGGGTTGGATGTTCCGGACCCGTGGTAATTCCAAGCGGTGCATGACGTCTGATTCCTTTCGTCGACGTATTCCAAACCCATCTGGTTCATAAACCACAGCAGAGACACCGGATATCCGGGAATATTGCCGCACTGTCCGCAGGATTTATGATGCCATAATTTATTGGTGGGGATTTTTTTCTTCCATCCAAGCAGGGTTTCGGCTTCTATAGGTTTATTTTCTTCTTTTATATGTATTACCTTAACCTCGCCTTTTGCTTCAAGTTCGAGAAGCCGCTCATGTATATCTTCGAGTTTTCTTCCCGCAGTGTGGATATAATCAGATTTTACGTTTGCAAGGCCGAGCCTGTTGCTGATTTCTATAGCCATATTTATTGTCTCCTTATTTCCGGATTCCCGCCGTCTTTTTGTCTGCATCAACGGCATGCGTTGCTAAACGCAGGCAAAAGATATGCGGGAATGACTAAACTTTAATTTAAATATTTCATATTAATTTGTCATTATAGTCTTTTCAAGTCTTTTCTTCGTCATTCCCGCACAGGCGGGAATCCAGTTTTTTCTCTCCTCTTAATTAATGACGCTTCTCGTCAAGAACTCCTGACGTCGTCTACGATATCCTGTATTATTTCGTAAAGCGAAGGATCGACGGCTTCTATTATTTTAAAAACTCCCGCTTCGTCGAATATGTCGTATAATTCTTTCATCGTTTCGGGAGCGACGTCCCATGCCAGATTAGTAACCTGAAGAGTCGGCATAGGAATAGCTTTTCTTTTTACGGCAAGGTCGGTTGAAGCATATCCTATATGCGGACCCCAGTCGGGAAAGAAATCCGGCTGAATCATGTCGGGAGAAAGCTGATTGCCGTATGCGGTAAGTTTTAAAAGCACTCTGGAATAAGGCTTTAAGACTTTTTTTGCCGATTCGAATCCTCTTCTTACGGCAATTTCCCTTAATATGGCTATAACTCCTCCGGGACTGTTTAAAAACGGGCAAATCATCGCGCACGTAAAACACTGGAAACATGCCCATACATATTCGTCCATCATCGTCCAGATAAGTTCGGGGTCTTTTGATTTCATTTTTTGCAGGACTATACGCGGGGAAAAATCGAAAAATCTATGGGGCGGACATCCGCCGGTACAGACGCCGCAGTTTAAACAACCTCTGACATATTCTTCGTACCGGAAATCTTTTCTTGCTTCTTCGAAAATCTCTTTTTTTAAATCGGCGGGAACTATACTTACTCCATTTTCATCATATTCCATAAAGCTCTCCTGCTTTACCGTTTTCGTTTATATCTGCTCAAATATCAAACTCAAACACAATAATATCTATAATAAAACATTTCTATTTAAGAATATCACAATAAATAAAAAAGTCAAATTTTATTTAAAGCGTGTCCTCTATATTTTCTACGTTTTCCATTGCGTCATATTTTGCCCTGCCGTTTCCGCCGCCCATCATATCAAGTTCGTACGAAGAAGCGGAAAAATGTTCGTCCGGAACCGTAGGCGCGGAGTGTAAAATCTGTAAATACTGCAGAATAGTAACAAAAAATAAACCGCCTATCATATTGCCGACAAGCGTTAACGGAACATAGCTATAAAGCCAAGAAATATAAGAAATATGCGAACCTGTATTTATCGCTATTAAAATTTCGGACGATGCCACTACTATATGGCTGAAAGAGTTCAGATAAATCATAAAGCCGACGACCCATATAATAAATATTCTTGCAAGGGTGCCGCTTGACGCTATCAAGAGCCACGTCATAAGCGTTATCAGCCAGCCGGCAAAAATAGCGCTTAAAATCATTACGAAGGGCGTTCTATCCATATAGCTGTTTGCAACGCCGTGTATGTGATTAACAACGAAAGACGGAACAATCTGATTTAACGAGCCTGCTATTACGAGCGCAAAAATAAAAATACCTGCCATATTTCCGATAAGCGTAAGCGACCATAATTTTAAAAGCTCAAGGATTCCGCCTCTTTTTGCGATGACTGCGGTTACCGGAACTAAAAAATTTTCCGTAAAAAGCTCGCTTTTACCTATCATTAAAAACATGAACCCTATAGGAAAGAAAAGCGCTCCAAGTATTTTTGCCACATTAGCACCGACTAAAGGAGCGGTCGCTCCGGCAACGTACGAAGAAGCAATTATGCCGAAAGTAACGTTCATGCCGGCTATAAGACCCGACATAGACATTTCCAGCCAGCTTCGTTTAAGCCTTGCCTGTCCGACCTCGACCGAAGCTTTGAAAATTTCGGAAGCTTCTTTCCCTCCGGGCTTTTCTATTCCTTTAATAGCGCCGATACGCGCTTTGGTGGTTTCTAAAATTTCGTTTATTCTTTTCGACAAGTATAATGAATGGTGAATTTCTTCTGCAAGATTGTTTTCTATAAGAGCTCTTACGCCCAGGTCGTCTATTACTTCTAATCCGGCGGTATAATCGTTAATTGCGTTTTCTTCTATTTTTAAATCGATTCTAAGCATATCGAGGGGAGCCGAAACCTGATGGGATGCCTCACTCACGCCCTTCTGAGCTTCCCTGATAGAATTTAAAGTATTCGGCGTTCCGCCGAGTTCGGTTATTTTTTCCCTGATGTTTATGATGTGTCCGCTTTCGGTGGACGCAAAAGATTTTAACGCCTGAACTAAAATAGGGTCTTTGAGAGTTTTAGCCTGCTCGACGTAAAGGTCCCTGCCGGCTACTTCTGCGGCAAGATATTTTTGAAGCAAAGCGATAGTATCCTGAACGGCTTTGGTATTTTTAGAATGTCCGGAACTTGAACCGCTTTCGCGTTCGTCGTTTTTTAAATATAAATCCGTCATGATATTAATTATATATCAAGTCTATTAATTTGACAACACGGGTGCAAGGCATGTCAAAACATGTCTTGCCAATAATTGACTAAAAAGTCATTATACTGTAAAATAACTGCTTATGGAACCAAAACCTGCGCCTTCATCCACAAAAAGACTTTTAATTGCGATACTTTCGACAATAGCTCTTGCCGACTTCGGACTTGGATTAAATACCGTCGTGCTTCCTCTTTACGCTAAAAGCCTAGGCGCAAACATAATCACTATCGGTTTAATAATAGCATCTTTCGGGCTCGCCCGCATATTCGTAAATATTCCTATAAGCATTATAAGCAAAAAACTGAATGCGCAATATATACACATAGGAATACTGTCTATTTTTCTGGGCGCAGTAGGATACCTGCTTTCAACATCATATTATCAGCTTTTCTTATTTAGATTTCTCGAAGGATTCGGCTCAGGTATAATCAACACGTCTTCGATGATAATTCTGACTAAACGCCTTTATAAAGAAGAAAAGAGAGCTAAAGTTTTGAGCAGGTATATGATAGCGAGAAGGCTTTCTATGGGCTCCGCGCCGTTTCTCGGCGCCGTCGTCGCTTACGAATTTTCCGATAAAGCTGCATTTTTACTTTATGCTTTAATAATGGCGGCAGGAGTGATAATAGCTTTTTACAATAAAAAATTCCTAAACGGCATAAATAATATAAACAAAACATCCATAGAAAATAATGCGGAAAACGTAAAAGAAAACATAAAAATAAAAACGGATAAGGAAAATAACGCGCTAAATTCCGGCATAGATAAACACGGCAATGCTTATATCAAAACTGCCGATGCAGATAAAAATACCGATAAAGTTAAAAATATTAATATTAATATTAATTACGATAAAAATTTCGGAATGAATACGCGTAAAAAATATTTTTCGCTTCTGTATAACTTTAATTTCATCGCATTATGTTTTTTAACGTTTACTTTTTTCTTCTCAAGAATAGGATCGAGAAGAGAACTGGTGCCTTTAGTAGGTTACAGCATAATGGGTTTAAATAAAGCGGACATAGGACTGCTTGTTTCTATATCGGCGGTAATAGGCGTCGTTCTTACATATTATTCCGACAGAGTTATAAACATTATGGGAGTTAAAAAATCTATAATAACCTCCTTCGTTATTACTGCCGTCGGAGTTTTAAGTTTTATAATATTTAAGAACTTGATATCGTTCGGATTATCCATTATTTTATTAAGCGCCGGCGGCGGATTTTCAGGTCCCGCAAGAAACCTTTATTTAATGGACAGCGTTGATAAAAACCGTTACGACGAGGCAATCGGCATTTACAGAACGTTAAGCGATTTCGGTTTTGTTCTGGGACCTTTTGCCGTAGGCGCGGTTTTCGATTACTTTAATTATATAAATGCATATAGTTTAGTTGCCTTTGCATTAATTTTTGCCACTGTTTTATTCGGATTTTTCGCTAAATCGTATAGTAATAAGAATACGCCGGTCGTCACAGATTAAATATAAAATAAATACTGGGGGGCGGGGCGGAATTCATTTTTTTAATCCCTGTCACAAATTTGACAATTAACTATTCCTTATTTCCTTATGCGGAAAATAAATCTGACACTTTTTCCCAAAAATTCTATCGGCAATTTTGTGTTATTTAGCGATAAATATCGAGCAAGGAAGAGCATTTATTATCCTTTCCGCGGTGCTTCCGAAAAAAATTTCTTTTATTCCTTCTTTATCTCTTCCCTTAAAACCTAAAATTAACAGTTTTTTGCCGGTTTCTTCGATATAATCGATTACTTCCTTACAAGGAGCGCCTTTCTTGACAACGATAGCAATATTGGACTTTTCCTTTGCAAACCTGTAATTAAGTCCCCGCATTACGGATTCAAATTTATCGGCAAGATTTTTTTCATAATTTTCCAATTCGGCTTGCGTAGAATCCTTTAGTCCTCTGATTAATTTTTCGTCTATAACGTGCAAAACAGTGAGGAGTTTAACTACATCGACAGGTATTTTCAAAATTAACGGTATAGCTTTAAGCGAAAAATCGGAAAAATCGGTAGCAAAAACTATATCGTCGAACAGATTTCTGCAGCTCGTTTTCGCATCGTTCTTGAAATCGCTCGAAGAATGAAACAAAACCCTTCTCATAACAAGTATCGGCTTTTCCGTTTTTATAATTATATCGTACAAAGGAGAACCGTAAAACGAAAAGTACCCTTTATTTTTTGCATCCGCCTTTTTATCTAAAACTACAAAATCTATATTTTCGGCTTTTGCCTCATCGGCAATTTCCTCTGCTACGTTACCTACCCTTATGACATATCTTACGCCGAAGCCCGACTTTTCCAAATATTTTTTAATATCTTCAAGCTTTATTTCCGCAAATTTTCTTATTTTTTCTTCGTCTTCTTTTTTATAAACGGAATAAAGGCTGTGATGAAAAACTGAAGGGTCTATTACATGTATGAGCACTATTTCTTTTAAACCGATTTTCGAATAGTTTATGAAACAATCAAGATTTTCATAATAAAAATCTCCAAAATTTATAGCATACAGAGCCGTGTTGAACATTTTAGCAAATCCTTATTTATATATTTATATACGTATAATTTTTGTTTTCTAAATATTTTAAAAAATTTAATTTAATTATACTCTCTTGCATCATAACGTGTCAACAAACAAACCTTACCAGAATTTGCCGATAGAAAATCGTAAGGGCGTGATTGCGAGCATATCTTTTATATACTAAAAGATAGAAGCAATCTCCATTCTTTTTTGCAAGATACCTTAAGATTGCTTCGCTTCGCTCGCAATGACTTAATATTACCTTATCTAACATTTCTATCGGCAAATTATAGCCTTATATTTTTTATTGACTTAAAACCTCATATTATAGTATTATAAAATAAATTAATTAAACCGAAATGTATATAATGGGGCTGTAGCTCAGTTGGCAGAGCGCTTGCATGGCATGCAAGAGGTCGTCGGTTCGACCCCGATCAGCTCCACCAGTAAAATAAAG
>JAJZLA010000089.1 GCA_021803845.1 bacterium
CACGGCATATATATATTAAAATGAATAGAAAAGGCAAAAGGGAGCGGATTAAATGGAAATAAACATATGGAGCGGCGAAGGTTTGCCGGCGGGAAAAAATACCGGCGGCCGCGGCTTAAGCGTTAAAACATCCGAAGATAAACGCGAAGATAAACGAAACTCCGGTTTGGAGCCGATTAAATCCCGTAGCATTTCCTCAGGCGAAAGAGAGATAAAAGCGCTTTTAAATTCCGGTTTTATTATAAAAAACGACGAAAATTTCTTATTGAATACATACGGCTTTATAGATAAAGACGTTAAAAACAATTTTAACGATTTATTTATAAAAAATAATTTCGTAGAAGTTCAGGGGGCGTCTTTTAATTCTATGACGCCATACGGCAGAAATATAACGGTAAAAAATATTATTATGTCCTCGGAAAAATTCAATAAAATTAATTCGGCGAAATATGCAGGAAATTATGCAAAATACGACGAAAAATTCAACGAAGATTATAAATTATCGAAATTTACGCTGGACAATTATTTCGACCTTAAGCGGTTACCGATAGCAATAGACGCAAAAAATACCGCGCCCGGAGTTATAAATATTGAAACCGGGGAGGCGTCCGGCGGCGGCATAAAACAGGTAAAATACTCTATCAGCGAAATCCCGTCTTCCTATAAATTCAAGTTCGACAAAAAACATTCGGATATATTTTCCGATACCGATAAGCGGCCGGAACTTGGCATACTCAAGGAATATAAAGATACTACGGACGGCTTTAGAAATATCAAAGTAACGGTGAACGATAAAAAAATTTTAGAAATCGAATCCATCCACAACTGGCAGAAGATTATGAATTACGTAAAGACAAGGGATATGCAGTTTTTAAGCGGCTTAAAAAGAAACGAAAGGGACGAAATTCTGGAGAGGATAGAAGTCCACCATATAAACCAGCTTCAGGACGACGGCAAAGAAAACGTCCGCAATCTTATCGCTATAGGCGAAGACGCTCACAGGCTCGCCGATTCTTATAAAATCCTGATAGATAAGAATACCGGCTATTACAGGGAGCGCTATTTTAATTCGGAAGCCGGAAATACCGTTAAATCCGAAAACATAACCAAAGAAAAAACTTATGTCCGGCTTTTAGAAACTATTAGCAATCTGGCTCTAAACGACAAAATAATGCTTAACGATATCAAACTGGACGTGGAAGCAAATTCCGCGATGAGACTTGCTATGATGACGGATACGGGCGAAAATTTAAGACTGCTGTTTATAGACGGCAAAACGGGGGAGGAACTTAGACTGCTTGCCGCAAAAACGGACGGCGAAACGGAAAAGAACATCGCTAAAACGGCATTGATTAATATCGTCAAAGAATTGGCGACTGGCATATAATATAACCTAACGTCCATTAAATTTAAATAAGGTTAAATAAAAATAACGCGTCATTAATTACATAACATATCACGGTGGAAGGCTTAAAAATTATGGGAACGAACAATCGGAATAATAATTCGGAATCTAAAAAATACGAACTGCTCGCAACGCATGTAGAAATGTTCAGGATGGCTTTCGCTGCTTATCTCGAACAATGCAGGCTTGAAACCGGAAAATCTGCGGAATCAGGGGAATCTGATAAATTAACCGGCGGGACGGAAAACGGCATAATTTTCGAAGAACTCCTCTGCAGTTATTATCAAACCGTAATTTCCGCTTTAAAGAAACTTGCCGGATACGACAGGAAATATATTCCCGCCCTGGTAGAAACTTACGAAGAGCTGTGGAAATCCGCGCCGAGGCTTAACGGCAGGAATTACCTATGTCCTTATCTATCCGACCTGTGCAAATTTTTATACGAAATCAGGGAAGCGGGCGCTCTGGCTTTTTTTTACAATCTTCTTATTTACTGCAGGGAAATACCCTTTTTATCGCTGAACGGGGAAAAGGAAAAGAAATTAGCCGACGGGTACGAAAGCGGCGGCGAAGAAGACCCGTTTGCGGAATTCAGGAAAGAAAGGCTGGAAAGAATAGCGGCTGGTTTCGACGAAAACCTTTTTAATAAAACTTACGACAAGTTCTTTGTAATACTGTCCGGATGGAGGGAAAAAATAGAAGGATATTATACTAAAGACGAAATATTTTTTATGAACGGACTGTTTATAACGGACGAGCTTGCCGATTGCGTTTACGGCGAAGAAAGAAACGGCGGAAAAAACAAAACTATGTTCCGCAAAGCGGATAATTCCGGCGAAAATACTTATCTATACGTTTACGGCGGCGAAATGAAAGAAAAAATAGCGGGGTTTTACGAGAAAGCGCTAAGGTATTTCAAACGCGCGATAAATTATAATCCGGGCAATCCCAGATATTACTACGAATATGCCAGATGCCTGAAAAATTCTGGAAAATCCGCCGAGGCTGAAATATTTTTCAAAAAGGCTTTCGATTTAAACGTTAAATAGCACAGAAACGGCGGCCATAACCTTTAATTTCCGGTTATTTTTCTTGACAAAAGATATTCCGCTGTTTTATATTCAAAAAAGAAGTATTATAAAATTTTATTGATTACTTCGGAAATAAATTCGGCAGGATTTACTATTTTAAACCGGTATTCCGGCGAAGTTTTAAGTTTTTTAAAATCTTTTATGTCGCCGGTAATTAAATAATCGGATTTTCCGTTTATCGCCGAAACCAGAACCGGAACGTCTTTATCGGCAATACGACCCGAATATCTTTCAACTTCCGTTTTTGAAGGCAGTTTAATAATTTCTAAATTGATTTCGGGCAGATATTTTTTGTATGCCGGAATAGCCGAAGGCAGTTTCTTTTTCAGATTTCTTTCTATTTCTATGAGATTATATTCGCCGGTTAATCCGGTAATCGAAGGCAGTTTCAGGCTTAATAAGTCTAATATTATCCTTGGCGCGCCTTTATCGGATATGAGTCCGGATAATATAACATTGGAATCGAGAAAAACTCTCATATTTTATCGGTATAATTCTTTATAAAGTTTCTCTCTTTCTTCGTCTATGCCTTTCAATAATTCTTCAGGCGAAAACCCAGACTTTTTTATAATTTTTTTTATTTCCCTTCTTGCCTCATCTAATTCAAGTCTTTTTGGAGTAACAATAATGGCATCGCCCAATGGTATAATGGAAACGACCTGTCCTTCCTCAAGATTTCCTGTTTCCCTTAGTTTTTTAGGTATAGTAAGCTGGCCTCTGGATTTTATCTCTGCCGTAAATATAGACTTCTGCATTTTATTTATTTTCAACCTCCGATAAAAGTATGATTTCATAATATCAGAAATCAGAAAATAATGCAATATTTTATACGTCTTTTCTGTAATTTCTATCCGGTATCATAGGCGCATCAGGAAAAACTGATGAATTTAAGCTCGGTCATTTCCTCTAGGGCGTATTTTACGCCTTCCCTTCCTATGCCGGATTCTTTTACGCCGCCGTAGGGCTGGTGGTCGGCTCTCGCGGTAGGAATGTCGTTTATTAAAACGCCGCCGGTATCTACGTGCTTGACGAAATACAGGGCGTTTTTAAGGTCGTTGGTATATATGCCCGCCTGAAGGCCGTAAATAGAATCGTTCACCATCCTGACGGCATCCTGCATATCTTTAAAAGGAACGGTAGAAACTATGGGGGCAAAAACTTCAAGGCACGATATTTTCATCTTTTCGGTAACGCCGGAAAATATAGTGGGGTTCATTATGTTTCCGTTAAAATCGCCGCCCAGCTCTATTTTTGCGCCTTCTTTGACAGCTTCTTCGACCCAGCCGATAATTCTCTGCTTTGATTCGGAACTGATAACCGGGCCGATGTCCGTCGATTCGTCGAGCGGGTCGCCGATTTTTAACTTTTTGGTTTCTTTAATAAAATGCTCTAAAAACTCCCGTTCGATATCCTGATGCACGTAAATCCTCTGCAATGAAATACATACCTGTCCGGAATTGTAAAAAGCGCCTACTACGGCTTTTCTTGCGGCTTCCAAAATATTTGCGGTTTTATCGACGATAAGGGCGGAATTGCTTCCGAGTTCCATAGTATATTTCTTGAGCCCGCCTTTAGCCATTATTTCCCTGCCGACTTTAGGGCTTCCGGTAAAACTTATCATGCGGATTTTTTCGTTAGCGACTATGGCTTCTCCGGTATCTTTGTCGCCGTAAAGCAGATTTACGGCATCTTCGGGCAGGCCGGCTTCGAGCATAGCCTGAACTAGAAAATATGCGGTAACGGAACCGTTTATGGACGGCTTGAACACGACGCTGTTTCCCGCCGCGATAGCGGGAGCTATTTTATGTGCGGGAAGATTAACCGGAAAATTAAAAGGCGTAATAGCGGCAATAATGCCTACGGGAACCCTCAAATAAAAAGAAAGCCTGTTTTCAAATCCCTTGACTACATCCATAGGCACCGTTTCGCCGTGGATTCTTTTGGCTTCTTCGGCGGCGTACTTAAATATGTTGACTACCCTCTGCGTTTCTATAAGAGAGTATTTATAGGCTTTTCCGACTTCAAGGGAGATGTAATGCGCAATTTCTTTTGCGTTGCGCATTAAAATATCTCCGGTTTTTTCCAATATCTCGAATCTTTCGTATGTATGAAGGCTTCTCATCTTATGAAAGCCTTTTTCGGCGGAAATTACCGCCGCTTCGACGTCGGACAGGTCAGGTTTGCTTAAAATAGCTACGATTTCGCCGTTATAAGGATTGACTACTTCATATGTTTTTTCTTTTTCGACCCATTTGCCGTTTATGTACAGAGGATATTGTTTAGGCATAGACCTTCCCTTTAGGATTTAATTAAGTTAAATTTAATTATAATCCAAAAGTAGCTAAACTGTCAACCGCCGGAACCTGCACCGCTTACCGCCCGCTTATCTCCGCCTATAGCCTTAAAACAGATATAAATCAGGCTTTTCCGTAATAGCAGGCAAAGCAGTAATGTTTATTATCGTGGTCGGATATTTTTGTTTTCTCTTTTACGATTATCTCTCCGCATTTGTTGCAAATGACAAGATGGCTTATAAGGGTTTTAACCATCTTTTCCCTGAGCGCCTTGTCGTTTAAAATGTCGGAAATTAACTCGTGTTTTAAATCCTTGTAGCTCCTGTCGTGAATAAGACCAGAGACAAATTCGTGCTTGTCTGTTTGTTCGGCTAATTGATTCATTTTAATTTTCCTCCTTTTTTTATAACGATGTTATAAAGTAAATCATAAAATATATTATACCATAAAATAAAAAATAGAAACTAATTTATTAAACCCAAATCCCGATTTAGAAATTTATTTTCTGGATTAACGCTTCGCTCTCGACCTTTGGTCTCGTGAAGTTTATCATAAACTTTCCCGCTTTCGCGGGAATGACAATTAAGGAATTTAACTTTTCACCCAACGGGTGTCATTCCTGCGTAAGCAGGAATCCAGATTTACTTAGCATTGGAATATATAAATATTTTTCTAAATCGGGATTTGGGTTAAATAATTTAATTTATAAATCGGAATTTTGCTATCAGCCGATAAGTTTTGCGGCGTAAAGGGAATAATAGCTTATAATTATATCCGCTCCCGCTCTTTTAATGGAGGTAAGCATTTCCAGGACGGCGGTCTCTTCTTTTAAATATCCGAGCTTTGCCGCGGCTTTAATCATGGAATATTCGCCGGATACGTTATAGGCGGCGAGAGGTCTTTTGAACGTTTGTTTTAATCTGTATATTATGTCGAGATAGCTTAACGCAGGCTTGACCATAATTATGTCCGCGCCTTCGTCCAAATCTAGGGCGGTTTCCAGAATAGCCTCGTCCGAATTGGAATAGTCCATCTGATACGATTTTCTGTTGCCAAATTTCGGCGAACAGTCAGCCGCATCTCTGAACGGTTCGTAAAAAGCCGAAGCGTATTTCGAGGAGTAGGACATAATGGGAATATCGGCTAAACCCTCATCGTCCAAGGCTTCCCTTATTTTTTTTACCCTGCCGTCCATCATATCCGAAGGCGCAATTATATCGGAACCGGCCTTTGCATAAGAAACGCTTATTTTTGCTAAATATTCCAGCGTTTCGTCGTTTTTTACGCGGCCGTTATCGTCCACGATTCCGCAGTGTCCGTGCGAGGTATAATCGCACATGCAGACGTCGGTTATAACGAGAAGATCCGGATATTCTTCCTTAAGGGCTTTAAGGGTCGTTTGAATTATTCCGTTATCCGAATAGCTTTCCGAACCGGATTCGTCCTTGTGCTCCGGCACCCCGAAAAGAAGGATTCCTCCGATATTTAAACTTATGACGCTTTTAATCTCCTTCATAAGTTCGTCTATAGAATACCGGAACTGCCCCGGCATGCTTTCGACAGGCTCTTTGAGCGATTTGCCGTGGGTAACAAAATAAGGCATAATAAATTTTGAAGGGTCGAGAACGGTCTCTCGCACCAAACTTAATAATTTTGAAGAAGACCTGAGCCTTCTCGGCCTTATTAAAGGATAACCGGAATTCATTTTATTAATCCCCCTAATTTATTTATTTTCCATAATTATAACATAAAAAACCGCGGATATGCTATACTATATATAATATGGACAAAACGGAAAAAAATAAAGCGGTCGTTCTTTTCAGCGGAGGGCTCGACTCGACGACCACGCTTAAAATTGCGATTGACGAAGGATTCGAGCCGATACCTGTTAC
>JAJZLA010000090.1 GCA_021803845.1 bacterium
GTTTTCTATAGAATATAAAATCTCGTTAATATCGTTAAGCGCTTGAAAAAAAAGGGATTTAGAATCTATTTTTAATCTTTTTGCTCTTAAAATAATCTGATTTAACGATTCTTCCGTGGAAATATATAAAGTATTAAGCCCGGACAGGGAAATTTTTTCGGCAACTTGAAGCATAAGTGTAGATTTTCCTATTCCGGGTTCTCCCCCTATAAGAATGCTCTGCCCCGCTACGAGTCCTGACCCGACCGATAAATCGAATTCTTTTATTCCGGTTGTTATCCTTGCTATATTTTGAAAATTTTGCCAGTCTAAAACCGTGGCCGGCGAAACAGGAGGAGGAGTTTTTTTAAACTTTACAATCTTAGGTGTATTTTCCGCCGTTATAACTTCTTCCATAGTATTAAAACTGTGGCATTCGGGGCATCTTCCTACCCATTTTAAAGAAACGGTGCCGCAGTTTTTGCATTTATACATTATTTATAAACTATTATTAATATTTTACTTAGCACATATTATGTCTAAGATATTTTTATTTTTTTCGTTAAAAATTGATCGTTTATTAATTTTAACTCTTTATGAGATATAAAACAAGGTTTATCGGGCGGTTTAACGTTTAAACGTAATATTCTTCAAAAGACGGCCATAGAAACTTAATAATTTCGCTTATGCCGTATTCGTCGTTCATTAAAGGATATAATCGATACCTTTTTTCACAAGCGGTTAAAAAAGGTTTTTTAAAAATTGACTCTACTTCTTCCTTATAATCGTTTAAAAAATTTTTAGATGCTTTAACGCTGTCCGCCGCGTAATCTCCGGCTAAATTTCCCGATATTATTGCATTTAAAATTCCGGCACCGGTAACGGGATGGGTCAAACCTCCGGCATCTCCGCAAAAAGCTATATTATCCGCGGTTAAATCGTTCAGTCCGGATATGGGAACTAATCCGGCTGTTTTTTCTATAACTTCACTTCCTATAAGCCCTTCGCTTCTTAATTCATCGGCAAACTTTTTTAAGCAAGCCGAAAGATTAACATCGGAAACAGGTTTTTCAACGCCGATGCCTACATTTGCATGATTGCCTTTAGGAAAAACCCAGCCATAGCCGTAAGGTATATAATTCCTGAAATAACAGAATACCGAATCTAATTTTCTTAAAAGTTCCGTTTTTATCTGCACCGCATAAATATAAGATTCTCTATGTGAATTATAAGATTTAAAAATATTGTTTGGACCTGCCGCTATTATTAAGTAATCATAATAAATTTCATATACTATTTTTTCTAAAACGTCAAGCACTTCTATACAGTTTTTTTGCCTGTCTATCTTATAAACCCTTGAACCCGCAAACAATTTTGAACCTAATTGCACGGCTTTCTCCGACAGAATTAAATCAAAAATATCCCTGTTTAAAATATAGCCGTTTCCGCTTAGTTTATAAGTTTTATTTCCGGCATTAATGTAAATATATTTTATTTTTTGGTTTACGGCAGAAAGCATTGAATTCAAATCGACATATGAATTTATGTTGGCAGAAACAAACTCGGCGCACTGCACCGGCAATCCAATCGTTCTTCGTTTGTCTATGAGAATATTAGGTATTCCTTTTTTGGATAAAGCTATCGCAGCCGAAGAACCGGCCGGACCTGCGCCTATAATAGCAACGTTGGTTTTCATTTAATCAACTGCCGAATATGCGGTATATCAATACCCTGTTGTTGTTAGTGTCGGCTATCGCAATATATTTTCCGTTTAAAGACATAGATATATTAGATTCATGATTAAAATTATTTTTGCCTATGCCGGGGGTTCCAAAATTGTAGGCTTTTACCACGTTATAGCCGCCGGCTAATTTAAATACCGTTAAAATACTTCTTCCGTAATTAGCTACGTATAGATAACCGCTTCTATAAACTATACCGACCGGATGATAAAGCCTATGCCCCGACTGTCCTTTTATTCCTATAGCGCCTATATAATCGAACTGCCTGTTAAAAACAAGTATTTTTGAAAGACCGTAATCGGAAACGTAAATATATTTCTTTGAAAAGGTAATGCTTACCGGTTTTTTAAGTTTAAACGCAACAGTTAAGTTTTTAACAGCACTTTTACCTGAAATATTCGAAGAATTTGAATTTTTTTTATTTTTATTGCCTTTTTTGTTTTTTTTCACGGCGCTTCCGCTTCCGTTTATTTTTTCTGAAGGAACGTTCCCTTCATTGCTTTTAATTAAAGAATTCCCTATACTTTCATAAAAATTGCCGTTTTTTGAATAAACCATAATATCGTCGGCTCCGGAGTTCGCTACATATATTTTGCCGTCGGAAAATGCGACGCAGGTGGCCTGGATAAGCATTCTGTTTTGATTTTTCGATATTCCGAATTCATATACGAAATCTCCATTAGGTTTAAAAACTTGTATCCTTGAATTGCCGGAATCTACCACGTAAATTCTTTCAGGATTGCCATGCGCAGCCGCAAAGAGCGGAACCATGAACTCTCCTGTAGTTTTACCTTCTATTCCCCACTGCCTAATATAACGACCTCTAATGTTAAACTTCAAAATCCTTGAATTACCCGAATCGACGACGTAAATATTATTTCTTTTGCCGAATGCAACGCCGGCCGGACCTTTAAGACGATATCCAGCTCCGATAACCCTTACCAGCTTTAGCGAAAACGGAGCCTTCTTAAAATAAAGTCCAAACCTTTTCTGTAAAAGCAGAAATGCAAGAATTACTATAATAATTATGCTTAATAAAAAAAAGGCCTTATTAAGTTTATCTTTCTTAATTTGCATGGTCATACCGTCTTACCTCGAATAAAATTTATTTTTTATAATAACATATTAATTAATTTTAATAAATATGATTTTATAATTAGAAAAATCCGATTTAATATTGAAATTACCCACGCTTTTTATGCAGAAAACATAATAGCCGTTTCTTAAAACTTTACTATTTACGTTATAAAAAAATTTACTATTTTGCAAGCTAAATCTTTTTTTAAAATTTAAATTTTGAAAAGCAAAAGGTTTTGATGAATTGCACTGTGACTTAACCGCGTTTTTTTTGTTTTTATAATAACTGCGATAAATTAAAAAACCTTTAATTCTATTTAAATCGTAAACATAGCGATAAACTATGCGGATTATATTTTTATTTTTTTCGGCTTTCAATATAACCGGAGAATGCGGCGGAACGATTTTAGGAGGCTGAGGATAGCCCGTTTTAGCGCATCCCGACAATAATAAAAAAGATATTGCAGTCAATAAAACATAAAATATTGAAAATACAAAATTTCTTTTTTTATTTAAGAGAAAATAAAAATAGCTTATCGTTTCTGACTTCTTTTTCATAATCTTTTAAAATTTTTTTTATTTGTTTAAATGCGGTTCCACCAGTCGTTTTTTTAGAATTTACCGATGTTTCCGGATTAAAAATGTTAAATATATCTTTATCTGCAATATCTATAATATTTTTATATTCTTTTAGGGATAATTCGGAAAGTTTTTTGCCTTTATTTTCCGCGTAATTTACTATTCTGCCGACCGCTTCGTGCGATTTCCTGAAAGGCAAGCCTTTTTTAACGAAATACGTCGCCATATCGGTGGCATAAATAGTATCGTTTTTAAGTCCTTTCGACATAGCATCCTTATTAAATTCCACGGTTTTTATTATTTCTTTAAATATCGAAAGCGAATCGTAAACCGTCGAAGCGCTTTCCATTACCGGTTTCTTGTCTTCCTGCATATCCCTGTTGTAAGTAAGAGGTAGAGATTTCATCATAATGAAAAGCGAAATAAGATTGGATATTATTCCTCCGGTTTTGCCCCTGATCAGTTCGAGAACGTCAGGGTTTTTTTTCTGCGGCATAATGCTTGAGCCGGTCGTAAATTCGTCTTTTAATTTTATAAAACCGAATTCAAAACTGTTCCATATAATAAGTTCTTCGCAAAATCTGGAAAGATGCATAGCTATCATAGAAAGGGAAAAATTAAATTCTATCGCGAAATCCCTGTCGGAAACCCCGTCCATACTGTTTCTGGATACTTTTCCGAATCCTAAAATTTCTGCTTCGAGAGACCTGTCGATATCAAAATCTACTCCGGCAAGCGCGCCGCCTCCTAAAGTCAAAACGTCGGCGGTTTCGTAAGACGAAGTTAATTTTTTAAAATCTCTCGTAAACATTTCATAGTAAGCGGACAAATGATGCGCCAGCGATACCGGCTGAGCATGCTGGAAGTGCGTATAGCCGGGGATTACGGTTTCTATGTTTGAATAGGCGGAATAAACAAGTTCTTCCCTTAAAGCTATCAGCGACTCCGCAATTTTCTTGATTTCATTTTTTACGTAAAGCCTTAAATCGACCGATACCTGATCATTTCTTGACCTTCCGGTATGCAGTTTTGGTCCGGAAGAAGGCAGCAGTTCAATAAGCCTCTTTTCGATATTCATATGAATATCTTCATATTTTTTATTCAGAATTAATTCGCCTGTTTTAATTTCTTTTTTAATTCTTAAAAGAGTTTTTTCTATATCTTTTTTTTCTTTTTCGTTAACTATGCCGGCTTTTTTCAGAGCGCAAAGGTGGGCGATACTGCCGTCTATGTCAAAATCGGCAAGTTTTTTGTCTATATCCAAAGATGCCGTAAAATTAGCGGTAATTTCGGATATATCCTCTTTAAAACGCCCCCTGACGAAGTTATTATGTTGAAGAATGCCGGTTTTTTCGGTTTTATTTTTATTTTTTTCTTTCATTTCCATTTTGTGGCAGTACCGGAATTGAATTCCAGTACTACATTAATTTATAGCGCAAAGATTTTAAGTGGATGAATCCGGTTGCGTCGTTCTGGGAATAAGAGCCTTTATCGTCCTCGAAGGTAACGATATTTTGGGAATAAAGGCTGTTTTTTGATTTTCTGTATAAAACTTTAATGTTTCCCTTATATAGTTCTAAGCCTATTGTTCCGTTAACCGAGGTTTGAGTAGAATCGATAAGCGATTGAACGGCTTTTAATTCTGGGCTGAACCAGCTGCCTTCATATATAAGCTTTGAATATTGCGGGACAAGGCTGTTTTTGAGTTCTATTTCCTCGCCGGTCAAAGTTATTGATTCCATAACCCTGTGTGCAAAACTTAAAACCGTTCCGGCAGGGGTTTCGTAAACGCCCCTGGATTTCATTCCCGTAATTCTTGTTTCTACTATATCCGCCCTCCCGATAGCGTTTCTGCCGGCTATTAAATTGAGAGCATCGATAATGTTGAGGGGATTCATCTTCTTTTTATTTAAAGCTATCGGATTTCCGTTCTTATATTCAATTTCTATTTTTTCGGGCTTGCCGGAAGCTTTTTCGGGAGAAACCGTTATTTCAAACATAGATTCTTCGGGAGGGTTTTCCAAGTCTTCTAAAATTCCCCCTTCATAACTTATATGAAATAGATTTTTATCGCTGGAATAAGGTTTAGCCTTTGTTACCGGAACGGGAATGCCGTTATCCTTGGCGTATTTTATAAGTTCGGCTCTGGAAACTATATCCCACTCCCTCCATGGCGCTATAACTTTTATTTCCGGATTAACGGCTACATATGCAAGTTCGAATCTTACCTGGTCGTTGCCTTTGCCCGTAGCGCCGTGAGCAACATACTTTGCGCCTTTTTCTGTAGCTATTTCTATCTGTCTTTTAGCTATTAAAGGTCTTGCGATAGACGTACCGAGCAAATAAGCGCCTTCGTAAAGAGCGTTTCCCCTAAGCATAGGAAATATATAATTTTCGGCAAATTCTTCTTTCATGTCTTCGACTATAGCTTCCGAAGCTCCGGTTTTTAAAGCTTTTTCTTTAACCGCCGCAAGGTCTTCTTTTTGTCCTACATCGCAGCAATAAGCAATAACCTCGGCTTTATAAGTATTTATAAGCCATTTTAAAATTACGGAAGTGTCGAGTCCTCCAGAATAAGCAAGGACTATTTTGTCTTTACCGCTGGTTTTACTTACACTTTTGCTTTTCTTTTTTAATTGAGCCATAATAAAAAGATTATCCTCCTACGAAAATTTTTTCCATAATAGCTTTCTGGACATGCAACCTGTTTTCCGCTTCCTCGAAGACGATAGGCGCAAACCTTTCAAATACCTCTTCGGTAACTTCTTCGTTTCTATGGACGGGAAGGCAGTGCAAAAAAACAACGTCCTTTTTTGCATTTTTTACTACGTTATCGTCTATTATAAAGGGCTTTAATTTATCTATTTTTTCTTTTTCTTCGTTCTGTCCCATACTTATAAAAACATCCGTCGTAATAACATCGGCATTTTTTGCCGCATATATTTTATCGTTTATAACGGTAAATTTGCCGCCCTTTTTTTCGGATTCTTTTTTGACTTCAGGATTTATTTCAAATCCTTCCGGCATAGCTAAAACAAATTCGAAGCCGAGCATGGCCTGAAGGCTGACCCATGAATTTGCCATATTGTTTGCATCGCCGAAATAAACTATTTTCAAGTTTTTTATAATACTTTCCACGTCGAATACAGAACTGCCTTCGATTTTTAAATTTCTTTTTTTTATTTCGTAAGCGGTAAATATATCGGTTAATATCTGCGCCGGATGATACAAATCGGTAAGTCCGTTTATTACCGGTTTCTCGAAATATTTCGCAAAAGTTTCTATTCTTTCCTGTTCGAACG
>JAJZLA010000091.1 GCA_021803845.1 bacterium
TATATATTTAGCCAAGCTTCAAAGAGACATAGGGAGGAATAGATATGGAGAATAAAACAAATGAAGGTGCCGTAAACACCGTTACTGCAGATAATGGCGCCGATAAAAATACCGGCGGCAACGGCAAAAAAAACAGAATAAAAAAGAAATACGTTTTAATAGCAATAATCGTAGTTTTAGTTATCGGGACGATTTTTGAACTTCATAATATCGAATTTTCATTTTCCCATGTTACGACAAGCGACGCTTTCGTGGACGGGAGCAGTGCTATAGTGCCTGTTGCTCCACAGGTTAAGGGTAAAGTCGTAAAAGTATACGTAAAAGAAAATCAGTTCGTAAAAAAAGGACAGCCGCTCTTTAAAATAGACCGGTCCGATTACATTCAGGACGTAAACAGGTCGTTTGCCGGTTTTAAAGTCAGCAAAAAACAGATAAAACAGATATCGATTTCTATTTTGGTCCAGAACAGCGCTTTAGCGAAAGCAAGATATCAGCTTGAAGCCGACGAAGCTTTAGAAAAATTAGACCGCCAGAATTATATAAGATACAGGAATCTTTATGAAGGAAAGGCCGCTTCAAAACTTATGTTCGATGAAATGGCTACAAAATACAGAATGGCTGCGGCGAAAATCGGCGCAGACAAAGCAAACCTGACCCAGATTGCCGCAAGCATAGCGGAATTAAGAACGGCTTTAAAATCAAGGATTTTTTACGCAAAGACGGCGCGCGCCGCCTATAAAATAGCCCAAATTAATCTTCACAGAACCGTAGTTTATGCGCCATGCAACGGCTATGTGACGAAAAAAAACGTAAACGTCGGAAGTTACGTTATGCCCGGCATTCCTTACCTAAATGTAGTCAATCTTCGCAAAGTCTGGATAGTGGCTAATTTTAAAGAGTCGGACATAGATAATATAAAAATAGGCGCGCAGGTTATTATAACAGTCGATGCTTATCCTGGCATTATTTTTCACGGAACGGTTTCGAGTTTTCAATCGGGAACAGGTTCGGTTTTTAGTCTTCTTCCGCCGGAAAATGCGACGGGAAACTATATAAAAGTAGTACAGAGGGTTCCTGTAAAAATTAATTTAAACAAAGAATTTTACTCTAAGACCCCTCTGTATCCCGGGCTATCAGTAGAACCGTTCGTTAAAATAGAAAAATAAACTTAAAGGAAAAGGTGTCAGATTTTATTTTCCGCATACTAAACAGTCGATTAACATAAAATTTGTTTCCGGAAAATTAATCTGACACCTTTTCCTAATAATTATGGATATTTAGATTAACATGGATTTAAAAAATAAATGGCTGATAGTTTTAGCGGTAATTCCAAGCACCACGCTTTACAGTATGGATATGAGCGTGGTAAATGTCGCCCTGCCGTATATACAGGGCGCAATGGATGCCTCGATAGAGCAGGTTACATGGGTCGTTACGGGCTATATGCTTTCGGGCGTTATTTTAATGCCTTTGGTAAGTTTTTTAGTTCGCGTTTCGGCAGGAAAAATTATTACATATCTTCCGTTTTTTTATTTACCGTAAGTTCAGCTTTGTGCGGTCTTTCATGGAATTTAGACTCCATAGTTCTTTTCCGTCTCCTGCAGGGCGTAGGCGGCGGAGCCCTTATACCTTTGTCGCAGACCTACCTTGCCGAAAATTTTGAAAAAAAAGAACAGGGAAAGGCTATGGCGATATTCAGTCTTGCGATAGTTTTAGGTCCTGCAATCGGTCCTTATATCGGCGGCTGGATAGTAACGAATTATTCTTGGCCGTGGGTATTTTACGTTAATCTTCCTATAGGACTTTTCAACCTTATACTTATTTATTTAATAATCGAAGACCATCCTTTGATGAAGAGGATAAAAGGAAACGTAGATTGGCTCGGTATAATTTTTTTAACCATAGGACTCGGGGCAATGCAGATTGTTTTAACGGACGGTCAGTATAAAAACTGGTTTTCTTCAAGCTATATAGTGAATCTAACAATTATATCGGCAGTTGCTTCGGTACTTTTCGTTATAACGGAACTCATAGTGGAAAATCCTGCGGTTAACATTAGAGTTTTAAAAGATATAAATTTATCGGCTAATTCTTTTTTGTCTATGGTTTTCAGCCTCGGAATATTCGGAAGTCTGTTTCTTCTGCCTATGTTTTTGCAAAAAATAATGGGGTATTCCGCATACGATGCAGGTATTGCTATAATGTCGAGGGGTCTTGCTATGGTTATAAGCATGCCGCTTGCAGGCAGGCTGTTTAATAAAGTAGGACCAAAAATTTTAGTTTTTATAGGATTTATTTTATCTATTATATCTTCGATTCAGATAGGCTCAATGAGTCTTAATATGGGATTCTGGGATGTTTTTTGGCCGCAGTTTACGCAGGGTTTAGGCTTCGGATTGATAATAGTTTCTCTTATGACGTCTTCTTTGATTACCCTTGACAATAAATATAAAATAGACGGAGCCGGTTTGTTTAATCTGATAAGGCAGGTTGCCGGTTCGATAGGCATAGCTATACTGGCTACGATGATAGATAACAATACCCAGATGGCGCATTCCGTTCTTGTACAAAACATAAGCGATAATACGCAGACAATGTTATCTTTAAGGAGAGCCGCTCAAATTACGCATTCGTTTGTGTTTTACCCTCCCGTCAAAAAGGTTCTTGCCTTAATTAACGGTATGGTAACTCAGCAATCTACCATGATTGCATTCAATTTGGCATTTATATTTATGGCAGTCTGTTTTGCCGTATCTATACCGGTTATTTTCCTGCTTAAGGGTTCAAAAAGCGCAAAAGAGAAAAACAACTCCTCCTCTATGACCATTGAATGATATAAGCATTTCAAGTAAATCCGTTTCAAACTTTCAAACTTAAAATTAATATTGTATAATATAAAAATGTCCGTAAATTTATTGCGGAATTAAATAAATTTATAAAATATTTTTTATGAAAACTAAAGACGATAAAAAAGCTAAAGGGAGTAGTTCCAACAAACCAAAAACCGAGAAAAAAAAATTAACTAAGATAATTATTTCGGCTATACTGATTATAATTTTTGCACCGGCCGTTATTCTGACCGTATTATATTTTCTTCTTGCTTCTACGGTTCCGAGTATTAATACTTTGAAAGACTATCATCCGCAGGAAGTCAATTACGTATATTCAACAAGCGGTAAATTAGTAGGTTATTTGGGTTCCGTCAACAGAGAGGTGGTGCCTTTTTCCGAAATTCCTTTACAGGTAAGGGAGGCTTTTCTCGCGGCGGAAGACAAAAATTTTTATAATCAGGGGCCGCTTGATTATAAAGCAATAGCGAGGGCTTTTTTCGTTAATCTTTTTGCGGGACATATAGTAGAGGGCGGTTCGACTATAACCCAGCAGGTAGCAAAAACTATCCTTATTCCTTATCAAAGAACGTATATTTGGAAATTGAGGGAGGCTATTTTAGCATACAGGGTTGCCGACAATTTATCTAAAAACGATATATTAAATATCTATCTTAATCAGATTTATTTGGGCAATAATGCCTATGGAATACAGGCGGCTTCGCTGACATACTTCGGGGTGCCCGTATGGAAACTTACCCTGCCGGAAGCCGCTATGCTCGGCGGATTACCGCAAGCCCCGTCTTTTTTAGACCCATACGTTCATTATAAATATGCAAAAAGAAGGCAGAAATATGTTTTATTTCAGATGGCGAACGACGGATTTATAACGAAAGCGCAGGCAGAACAAGCTTATAAGACAAAGCTTGTTTTTAGGAATTTTTTTAAATATTACGGCGTAGCGCCCTATTATCTTGCTTTTATTAAGCAGGAAATTATAAGCAAATACGGCAAACCGGTTTATAAAGAAGGCGGCTTAAAAATATACGCGGCTTTAAGCGCAAGGGCGCAGATGTATGCGGATAAAGCAGTTAAAAAGGGTTTAGTCAAGCTTACACATGAATACGGCTACGCAGGGCCTTTGCATAAATATTCTTACGTCGAAATGCTTAATAAAATAAAAGACGAAAAAAACCGGATTAATTATTTATATAAAGGCGGTTTATATAAAGGTTTTGTTACGTCAATTTCTAAAAACGGCCAAGCTGCCTATGTATCGGTAGGAAAATTTAAAGGAATACTTCCCGTGTCTAATATGAGATGGGCTTCCCATTTTCAAAGATACGTATATTTTGCATACAGGACTATTAATAACGTCAATCAGGCTTTAAAACCGGGTTACGAAATACTCGTCAAATTTGACGGCTGGAACAAAAATCATATGCCGGTTTTTTCTTTGGAAGAAAAAGACATTATAGAGGGAGCTTTAGTTTCGTTAGACCCTAAAAACGGTTTTGTGCGGGCAATGGTCGGCGGAATAAGCTTTCGTCAGACTCAGTTTAACAGAGCGCTTTATGCAAAAAGACAGACCGGTTCGGCTTTTAAACCTATAGTTTATTCCGAAGCCCTTACGGAAGGCTACACCCCTTCTTCTATTATCAATAATACTCCTGTAATATATCCTACCGGAGTATCCGGAAAATATTACAAACCGCACAATTTCTCAAGAAGATTTACAGGTCCTACTACGCTTCTTATAGGACTGGCGCATTCTATAGACGTGGTGGCGGTCAAACTGCTTAAAAAAGTAGGAATAGATAAAGTTGCGCATCTTGCTAACAAAATGGGCATTCATCACGTAGTCAGAAACTTAACTATGGCTCTCGGTTCTTCAAGCGTCCGTCTTATAGACTTGACGGATGCATATACTTCTTTTGCAAACGGCGGAAAAGAGTGCAAACCGGTTTTTATAATTAAAATATTAACGCCGGGCGGAAAAGAACTTTATCATTATAAACCTGAATGCAAGCAGGTTTTATCGCCTCAAGTTGCTTATGTATTGACTAATATGCTGGAAAGAGTCATAACTAACGGGACAGGAGTTACCATTGGAAATATTCGGAAAATTACGCCTTACGTAGCCGGCAAGACCGGTTCTTCAAGCCAGTATAGGGACGGAGTGTTTATGGGATATACTTCTTCTTTAGTTACAGGGGTCTGGACGGGTTTAGACGATTTTCATTCTATGGGCAGGTTTATGGTAGGAGCTATAACTGCGGCGCCTATATGGTACTCTTATATGTCCAAATCGCTTCTTATTTTTCGTCCTCATGCATTTTCTATACCTAAAGGAATAGTTTTTGCAGAGATAAATCCATATACAGGTTTAATAGCAAATTCGAGCTATAAAGATCCTGTACTGATGCCTTATATTAAAGGCACCGAACCTACTGAAACCGTAAAGAAGAAAAAGATTAAAAATCCGCAGTCGTTTTTCGGATTATTTTAATTAATGAAGAATAATTTTTATAAAACATACCGCTAATGAATAAATTAAATAATTTAGTTGACGGATACGGCAGAAGATTAACATATCTTAGAATAAGCGTTACCGACAGGTGCAATTTAAGATGCGTTTACTGCATGCCTGAATCCGGCGTTTCCATTATGAAACACGAAGATATTATTTCATACGAAGATATCTTAAGGTTAGTGCGCATTCTTTCAAGGCACGGCTTAAACAAAGTCAGGATTACCGGAGGAGAACCTTTGGCAAGAAAAGGTCTAATCGGTTTTGTGCAAAAACTTTCGGAAATAAAAGATATAAGCGATATTTCTATGACAACGAACGGCATTCTTTTCGATAAATATGCTCACGGTTTATTCGATGCAGGATTAAAAAGAATCAATATAAGCTTAGACTCCTTAAACGAAGAAAAGTTCAAAAGAATTACCAGAACCGGCAGACTTGAAACCGTCTTGAAGAACATAGAGCTTGCAAAAAAAATAGGCTATAATCCTATTAAAATCAATACGGTTTTAATAAGAGGAATCAACGACGACGAAATTATAGATTTCGTAAATTTTGCAAGAAAATTTGAACTTAATTTAAGATTTATAGAATATATGCCGATCGGAGGAAATATAGCGGATGCAGTGTCTTCTCGAGAGATAGAAGAAAAAATACAATTAGAGTTTGATGATTTTAAGCCTAAGAAATCAAAAATAAAATATAATAACGTATCGGGCGAAAATGTTTACGAAAAGAAATTAAGCGTTTACGATGGCGTAAGCAGGATTTTCGGTTTTGACGGCAATGATGCGGTTATAGGTTTTATAAGTCCTATGTCTGAGCATTTTTGCGGCGGCTGCAACAGGCTTAGGCTGACGGCCTCCGGAAATCTCAGGCTGTGTCTTTTTTATGACGATGAGTACAATATTAAAGATATTTTAAAAGAAAGCGACGACGAGATTGTTTTCGAAAAAATTTCTAATATCGTCAAGTTAAAGCATTTCAAGCATAACTTTAACGAAAAAACGGAAAAAAAAGGAGATATATCATGGGCTAACGATTTTATGAACTCAATCGGCGGATAATAATCAATTTGTGACGGTGACAGAATTGAATTCCGTCACCGTATTTAAAATATATATAAATAATACTGAGGAGAAAAATTTTGGAGCAAACAAGCATTATCAACATTAACATCGAAGACGAGATGAGGCAGTCCTACTTGGATTATGCGATGAGCGTTATTATAGGCAGGGCGCTTCCCGAAGTAAAAGACGGATTAAAGCCCGTTCACAGAAGAATTCTTTTTGCTATGAACG
>JAJZLA010000092.1 GCA_021803845.1 bacterium
GATGCTTTCGACTATATAGTTTCCGCAACCCTGCTGAAAGATTTAAAAAGCGTAAAAGACGTAATGGCGGAATTAGATAAACACGCGCTGGATAAGGCTTGGAAGGTATAGCTTAATATAAATGCAACAAAAATTTAACGCAATTGCAATATATCCTTCATAATTCTGAAACAATATCTTTTTATAATAATATAGATACGTAACATTATTGTAAAAGGATATCGTTTGATGATCACATCTCTTAACAGTGCCACGTTCATCGGAATTGATGCAGTTTTAGTAAATGTAGAAATTTTTATAGCCAACGGAATACCGGGGATTATGATTGTAGGCCTTCCCGATATTTCGACTAAAGAGGCAAAGGACAGGGTTAAAGCCGCGATAAAAAATTCCGGCTTCGAATATCCTATTAAGAAAATTACTATAAACCTGGCTCCCGCAGACTTAAGAAAGGAGGGTCCCATTTTCGACCTGCCGTTTGCTATAGGAATACTAATATCCGCCGGTCTGATTAAATGCGCGTTGAATTTAAACGATTATATTATCGCCGGAGAACTTTCCTTAAACGGTAAAATAAAGAAAGTTAACGGCATAATAGCTCTCGGCATGCTTGCCAAAAAATTAAATAAAAAGCTTATAATTCCGTATGAAAATATAAATTCTGCAAGGTTTCTAGGAGCGGGTTTTCTTGCCTTCAGCCATTTGAAAGATATATGCGCTTTTATTTCGGGCAGGCGGCCGGATGAAACTGACGCCGATGCTAAAGACGGCAAGGTTTATATTCATAGCGTCGAAGATGCAGGCAGGCCGCCATCTTTCGAAAGGATTATCCCCGGTATAAATAATAAAGAAAGGAACGGAGAAAATTATCCCGATTTTTCGGATATTAAAGGGCAGGAGCTGGCAAAGAGAGCAATAGTGGCGGCCGTTTCGGGGCATCATAATATTTTAATGATAGGTCCTCCAGGCAGCGGAAAAACAATGTTGGCTCAAAGTATTGCAGGGATTCAGCCTGCTCTATCGCTTGAGGAATCCATCGAAACATCTAATATCTACAGTTTTTCGAATAAGAAGACTAACGACGAAATGGGACTTATCGCGATACGGCCTTTTATTTCCGTGCATCATACGGTATCCATTGCCGGATTAATAGGGGGCGGAGCTTCAAATCCGCTTCCCGGCGATATAAGCCTTGCCCATAACGGAGTTTTGTTTATTGATGAATTTTCTGAATTAAGCAAAAAAACGCTGGACAGTTTAAGGCAGCCCATGGAAGATAAGGCTATAAACCTGTCGAGGAGCCGCTTTTCAATAGTTCTGCCGTGCAATTTTATGCTGGTTGCGGCAATGAATCCCTGCCCTTGCGGTTATTACGGAGATATAAAGCATGAATGCAGATGTTCAAGCGCGGAAATTTATAAATTCTATACTAAATTGTCCGGGCCTATTCTAGATAGATTCGATATATTCATAGAAGTTTATTCAGCGGACTTAGATAAATTGACGGTAAATGAAAGGGCGGCAAGTTCTTCGGAAATTAAAAATTTAATAGAGAGAACAAGGCAGATACAACTTAAAAGATTTGAAGCATCCGGAATCAGATTTAACGCTTCGATAAAAAGTTCGGATATAGAAAAATATTTTTCCGTTTCCGGTTCTGCTTTGGAATTGGCTCAAAACGCCGTTAAAAAATTAAATATATCTTCAAGGGGGTATTACAGGATATTGCGGGTTTCTAGAACTATAGCCGATTTGGACAGGAAGGACGAAATCGACGCCGATTCGGTTCTGGAGGCTTTGAATTATAGAAATACAAAATTATTAAGGGTATGATTAACATGAATAAAGGCATTATTTGACTTTAGATATTTTGAGTGATAGACTTTTATAAATAGGTTTTATCTAAACTTTTAGCGGGAGGTCCAATTATGTTTTTACGCCCGTTTTCCTTTAGCTTTAAGCAAAGGCTGGTTCTTCTTTATTCATTTTTATCCGCTTTTTTATTAATCTCCCTAATCCTTTTAATCGACAGGTCGAGCGTATTTCCGGTCTTATTAAGTTTAGGCTCCCTAGCTTTTTTTTTCGGCATAAAGCATGCTCTTGACGCCGACCATATTGCCGCGATAGACAATACAACCAGAAAATTAATGAATGACGGCAAAAAGCCGGCAGGCGTCGGCTTTTTTTTCTCTGCAGGACATTCGCTGTCGGTTTTTATTTTGACTTTAATAACCGTTATAATCGGCAAATTCGTCGTCAGAGATTATCCCGAATTAGGCAGTTTGAGCAATGTGATAGGAACGGGGATATCGGCTTTATTTTTGTATCTCATCGCCTTTATGAACGTCGTTATTTTAATAAGTATAATTAGAATCGCAAAGGACTTTAGAAACTTTAAAAATAA
Organism: bacterium; assembly: GCA_021803845.1. The sequence goes on from JAJZLA010000092.1 coordinate 2,405, forward strand.
GAAGGTAGAAGAAGAGCTTTTAAAGAGAGGTTTTATGTTCCGTTATTTCAACGGAATTATGAAACTGATATCGTCAAGCTGGCAGATGTTTTTTGTAGGGATTTTATTCGGCATAGGGTTCGATACCGCGTCCGAAGTTGCCGTACTTTCTATGTCTGCGGTATTTGCTTCGGCAGGCAGGCCGTTAATCGACGTTATGATACTGCCGTTAATATTTTCGGCAGGAATGATGCTGTTTGACTCTACCGACGGCGTTGTTATGCAGTATGCATACAGCTGGGCATTTCTAAACCCCGTAAGGAAGATATTTTATAATATTTCTATAACGAGTATTTCCGTTTTTCTGGCATTTGGCGTAGGGACCCTGGAATGGCTTCAGGTTATAGGTATGGAGTATAATCTGAAGGGCCGCCCCTGGGATTTTTTTAATCATGTATCTTTTACGGCTTTAGGAGGCGGTATAGCGGTAATATTAACATCGGCTTGGCTTTTATCGCTGGCGGTATATAAATTCGGCAGGGTGGAAGAAAGGTATAACATAGAAGGCGTTGAATAAAAATTTTTATTAAGCCGCCGATTTCGTTAATCAAAAACAAAAAAAGCATCCGGGTCGTTTTCGTATCTGATCTCGTCGATTTGCTCTTTCTTCATTTTACCGGCAAATAGTTTATTTGCGGCGTTGATAACAAGACCGTTTTTTCCTCCCACATTTTTATATGCGTGAACAATTCCGGGGGGAACTATAAGCGCCGAGGGTTTGTTTTCCCCAAGAAACAATACTGTTTTGTTGAGATAAGTCGGGGAATTTTTTCTGTTGTCCCATAATATAATTTTAAAATCGGAAGGGCCTATAAAACAAAAGTAATCGGTTTGATATTTGTGTTCGTGCGGACCTCTCGCTATTCCCGGCATAGTTAAGGAAATATAAGACATTTGAGGTAAAATAGATTCCTCTAATTCGTCGCTCCTGTATAGTTCGGCAAGCCATCCCCGTTCGTCAACATATTTTTTGATATCCTTGACTACAACGCCTTTAATATCCGACAATTTGAAAGAATGCCCCATTTTATTTTAAAAGTTTAAGCGCTTTATTTTTAAATTTTTTAGGATAAAATTAAAATAATACAATTCGCTGAAGTTGATTATATTATAAATTTCCGGTTAAAATCAATGAAAAACTACCTAAAAATAATATTATTAAATATAACGGCTGCCGTTCTTTGTTTAAATACATCAGCACCGCGACTATTCGCCCGCACTATGTCCATACGCGGCAAATCCCCCGTTCAAACTGTTAAAATAAAAGCCGTTATTAATCCAAGAACAGAAACGGTAACAGGCACTGAAATAATCAGGTATATTAAATATAATAAAGATTATGCTTTGAATTTAAACGGAAAAAGAAAAACCCGCGAAATTAAAAATTTCGGTAGTAAATTTAAAAATTGCAGGGGAATAGATATAAATATTTCACGCCGTTTATATATAATGCTCTATCCTAACAGCCTGTATAAAAGACCCGAAAACATAAAAGATTTTGATTTTCACCAGCTCTATCCCTACGGTTTTAACATAGGGTATCTAAGCGTAGATAATTTATCCGAGGAACTAATAATAAATAAATTCTATAAATCGTATATAATTAAAATTGCTTTTAGAACAAAAATCCCGGAGTCCTTCGGCAATTTCGGATATTTCAAGAAAGAAACCGTTTTTAATGCCCCGTTCTATCCTTATATTTCAACAGGTAAAAATTTTAATCCCCCCATAAACATAGATTTTAAAATAAACCTTACCATAAAATACGGATACGAAGCACTTTTTAACGGAAAGATTTATAAGGGTTCTTTTTTTATCCGTAGGCGTTCGAATTTTATTTCCTTAATATTGGCAAAAAAATTTAAAATAAATAAAACGACAAAAAACGGTTTATCGTTAAAATTTTTCCAGCCGTATCCGTATAATTTTAAGCCGTCGAACAAAAAAATTCACAGAGCTTTAGTTTTATTGGATAAATATCATATGATAAAATTAAAGAATATAAGCGTCGTTTATATTCATTTAAGGCGGAGTTTATGGTTAAAGCCGCCTTTATACTCAAACACCCTCTTAGTAAATTCGCGTTTCGGCAATATTTTTCCAACTTTCTATATTTACCAAAAATTAAATATAATTAAAGGATTAATTTATCTGGGTATAATTAATGATGGAAGAATATTAAAAAAAATAAACAAGAGCGGCAGTTTATTTTATTCTCAAAATTTACAAAAACTTTCTTTTATCGGATTTAAAAAATTTTTAAACGCTTATATAAAAAGAAACCCGGATTTAAAAAATACGGTTAAAGGTTTTAATTTCATTCAGGGCGTCAACACCGTTATAAATTATCCCATATTCCCATTATCTTATCTTTACTTTACCGGTTTTTTCCGAACGTACAGGTTAAAAAACGGCGTTTATTATTATAATAACGATTTAAACCTTATAAGTTATAAAAAAATAAAACAAAAAATTTTAAATCGAAAGAAAAAAGATCATTATGCCCTATTCTTGAGCGGTGCAGGAGGAAATATAAGTCCCAACAGTGGAAGAACGGAGGGGTATCTTAATTTTACGCTGACAAAAAGATACAGTTATAGAAACGGCATCTTATTTAATATATTTAAAAATTATTACAATAGGGGCATGAGCTTAGGCTTCTCGCATCAATTAGGAAGATTTTTTCCGGTTTCGCAGATTTACAGGCAGTCGGTTTCCGGTTTAGTAAATCTGATGGAAATAAGCCAATCCGCTTCGGGGGATTCCATAATTTATCAAAATACAAAAAGGTTGGCGGAATTTACTTTGGGTTACAGCTATAATTCCGTCGATTACAATATCAATCCGGGATACGGCTCTTCGTTTAATTTTTCTTATAATATAGCCAATTCCAACATCCTATCTCCGTTTTCTTTTAGCCAGTTTATTTTGCAGTACGTTAAAAATTTTGAAATTAATGCAGACAATATAGTGGCTCTAAAAGGTATAGGCGTTTTTGCCGACGGAAGCATTCCCGCCGCACTAGATTATTACTTGGGAGGCATTAACGGCATTATGGGTATGCCGGCAAGCCTGCCGTTTGTCAATAACGATACTCTTATTGCCGAAACCGATTACAAAAGAAACATCTGCCGCGGCTTAAATCTGAACCTGATAGATAATCTTTTTGATATAACGGCGGTTACGGGCGATATAATAGGCGGCGCGGGGAAATTGGGAGATACCGTTCCGGCGGTTATCCATAACGGCGGTATTTACAGTTTTGCAGGACTCGGAATACATTTAAAAACCTACTTTTTCGGTATTTATCCCGAAATGATAAGCATTTATGCAGCAAAAGCATTCGGAAACGGCGTCAGTTCCGAATACGGCGTCAGATATTATTTCGGATTAAACCAGCCTTTTTAATTTTTTATATTTTTATTGTATAATGTATCGAAAGACATAACAGCCCGATAATTTAAATTTAATAACGTAAAAAATAAGGCGCAGAAAGCGAGCGCAAACTATATAAAATAAAAAATACAAGGAGAAGGAAAATTGGATATAGTTGAAGCCGTTAAAACAAGAAAAAGCATTCGGAAATATGAACGGGAAGACGTAGATTTAAATCTGATTAAAAAAATTATCGAAATTTCAGTTAATTCTCCAAGCGGAGGCAACGCGCAAAACTGGTTTACTTATATAATTAAAAATAAAGATATTCTCAACAGGATGAGGGGTCAAGTCGAAACGGTTTATAAAAAGGTAACCGGCAAAGACGCTCCCGGCGTTTACGCATTTTTTAACGAAGCCCCTGTCGTGCTTGCTGTTGTTCAAAAACCTTATATCGGCAGTCTCGATAACATACTAGAAAGGGAAGATAAAAATCGAAATTACGACAGAAAGTTTATAGTTAATCCCGGACTTCAAGGCGTTTCAAGTTTTATAACGCATATCCTGCTTATCGCCCATAACGAGGGACTGGGAGCATGCTGGATGACCGGTCCGTTAATCGCCAAGCCTGAAATAGAAAGCATACTGGGAGTAAATAAGCCCGATAATCTTGTCGCATTAATTCCCATAGGAAAACCGGTAGCAAGACAGTCTAAATCATCCAGAATGGACGTCGGGGAAGTAATTAAAATTATCGAATAAAAGGGTTAATCTT
>JAJZLA010000093.1 GCA_021803845.1 bacterium
GAAGCATAAACTCGCCGCTGTTATCCCGGTAGTCGGGCTGATGCATATGCCACCATAATACTAAATTCATCTAATTTATATTCCCTTCGTAAAATCTAGCATATGTTTTTTCCGTACAAACCTTTTGCATCTAATCGCGGAAATAAATTATCTTTATAGGATATATCGTTAAACCAGGCCGTATCTAAAGGTTCTTCGCCTATAGCCATCAAAATGCATCTTTTTGCCCTGACCATATGGGCTTTAATCCTTCTTTCGGCATAACTTACCGCCTGTCCGGTCGTAAGCATAAACGGCCAGTCGCTGGATTGGGCCAAAATAAGCTCTCTTGCCGCCTGATTTAAAACTTCGGGATATTTTACACGATTATATCCGTTTTTGCAAATATCTATCAATGTTATGGACAAGTCGGATAAAAAAGGCTGTATTAAGTCGTTTTTTCCGTTAAGCCATACCTCCGCGTATCCGCCCCCGCCCCATGACGACGTAGCGGGCTGAGCTATAAATACTCCGTTTTTAGCATTGTTTTTGTTTATTTCTTCAAGAATATCGGCGGAAAAAACCGAATCTCCGTTTTCGTATTTTTTTAATAAACCTTTAAGCTTAGAAATAGTCCTGTCGGAAATGTCTATAGCTTTTGCCGGTTCGACAAAATTATTCTCGTCCATTCTTCTGAATACCGCTTCAAGCCACCATGGACCTTCGAACCACCAGTGTCCGAAAAGTTCCGCATCATACATCGACACGACGACCGGTTCGTCCATAAACTCTTTTAAATATTCCGTCTGAAGTTCCCTGTGATAGACGAACTGCGCTCCGTGCTCGTAAGCCTGGCGTTTCGCCGCAGACGGTCTGTAAGCGTCTTTATAATTGCCCTGTCCGGTAATGGCATAATACTTAAGCCCCGTAAACGTCTTAAGGCTTCCGTGCCTTAAGGGCGTAAGGTGGGGCAGGTCCAGGTCGAATCCTACGTCCCTGTAAAATTCCCTGTAAACCGGCGTTCCGGGATATCCTTCTTTAGACGACCAGACCTGCCTCGAACTTTCTGGATCCCTGCCGAACATTACGACGTTAAACGGAGTTACTATTGGCGAAAAGCATCCGTTGACAGGATTAGGATTTGCCGAATCGATGCCGTGCCGGTCTAAAAAAGTATAATAAATTCCGTATTTATTAAGTATCGCATCGAATCCTTCGGTATAACCGCATTCCGGAAGCCATATGCCCTTAGGGGTAATGCCGAGAATATCTTCGTGGGTTTGTATTCCGACTTCTATCTGCGCCGCTATCGCCTCCGGTTCCCCTACCATGGAAATTAAAAAAGCGTGGGTGGCCGCCGAAGTTATAATATCCAAACGTCCCTTTCTAAAATGTTTCAAAAACTCGCCGATGAGATATTTTCCGCCGCCGGATTTAATTTTTTCGTACCAGTTTTTATATCTCTGCCTGTAAAATAAAGTAACGGGATGGAATTCGGGGTCCCCTTCCGTCCTGAAAGCCTCTTCGTCTAATACTTTGAGCCTTACCCTTATATACTCTTTCAGCCGCTCCGACAGCAAATCGTCGTTCATCATGCTCAACAGGGTCGGCGTAAGGGATATGGTCAGCTTAAAATCCACGTTGTCGTTTTCAAGATTATCGAAGGATTCGAGAAGCGGAAGATACGTTTCGGTAACAGCTTCGAAATACCATTCTTCTTCTAAATATTTAGAACTTTCGGGATGCCTGACGAACGGCAGATGAAAATGCAAAACGGGCAGCCACTTGCCCGTAATATTATCCTTGTCGCGCATAACAATCCTCTTTTTATGCAAATTTATATAACCTTAAATCACCGTTATAAATTTATTTGCTGGATTCCTGCCTACGCAGGAATGACTTTATAGGCATTTAATTTTAACCCAACGAGCGTCCATTGGCGTCCGCATCAAAGACATGCTTTGATAGACGCGGAGCGTCATTCCCGCGAAAGCGGGAATCCAGTCTTTACTACATTGTTGAATCAGTTTTAATAACTTCTAACGGTGATTTAAGGTATAAAATAAATTACGTATTTTCCTTAAGGCGCCGTTATTTTATTCCTTCGCCGGAAGCGGTAATGCCAGCGGCGGAACCCGAAAATCCAGAGCCGGAACTTATAATATTGACGGGAAGCCTTTTTCCGCCGGGTATGCTTTCCGTAGCCCCTATAAGAACGGTTGCTTTAGATATTTTTCTTTCCATTTTTAATTTAGGCAGTTTTTGCGATAAGCATGAAGGAGGCCAGACCGGGCTTCTCGCTATAAAAATAAAATCTCCCCTTTCCGTCAGATATCCTATCTCCACCCATGTCTGCGACAGTTCCAAACCCTCGGGGAAAATAATATACCTGCTTCCGAAACGGCCGTCGAGAACATCATACCACAGCATATCAGTATCTTTATAAACCCTGAGTATAGGCTTTGAAGTTTGCGATTCCGGTTTTTTTCTGAATCTCCAGACGACCTGCCTTACGCTAGGCTTCTGAAAATAAATTCTTACTGAACTTTCGCCGCTAATCTCTGCCGGCTCTCCGACTTCAAGCACGGGAATATTTTCGGACGGGCTGAGCAGGCTCCAGTTAAGGGACATTAAATCGACCTCTTCGCTTATATTTCTTTCCTGCACAGCGTATTCGGTTTCGCATATCCCGGCAATGTTTCCCGATAAAACGCCTGTTTCCGATGTTTTAGCTTTCGTTTCCGGTTCGGTTTTTTCGGCATATTGTTGAATTTTTTCTTTTTCTTTTGCGGCTTTTACTTTTGCGGGCTTAATTTTAGCTTCGGGAGCGGCTTCGGCTTTTTCTTCAGGTTTTGCTTCAGGTTTTTCTCTAAGCTGTTTTACCGTTTTTGAGACTGGCTTTCCCTCCGTCGGTTTGAGCGCTTTTTTGGCCGCTTTTACTGCCGCCGCAGGCTTGTTTTCCGTTAAAACGGCTTCCGCGATTTTACTTAATTTTTTAACGGCGGGAGTTTTAACGAATTCGCTTTTTACTGCTTTATGGGTATCGAAATTATAATTAAAAACCTCGAAATCGAAAAAATTCGGCTTGCGCCCGCCTATTAAACTGTAATTTACTATATCTATGCCGAAGTTTTCTTCTACGCGCCCGAAAAGAGCATCTCCAAGTCCTATAAGGTCTTCGATGCCGCCGCCGGTTAAATCCGCTCCGCCGGAAAATATAATACAGCCGGCGAATACAGGGGTAAATAAGCTGGAAAGCCGTCTGCGGTTATATTTTAAGCTGTCTTCGGCCGCTTTTTTTTCTAATTTTTCGATGAGTTTGTTTTTCTTTTTTTCGTCGGGATTTTTTGAATAAATAATTCTGCCGGCTTTAGATTTAGCTTCTATTATTATTTCGGGGTCAAAAATAACGGTAATCTGGAAATCGCCTTTCATTTTCGGTCACCTTTTCGGGAAAATTGAATATTGCTGAAGCATTTAATACTAAATTATACTATATACAATAATATCATAAAAATTTGCTTTTTCAATTACTTTAAATAAAAAAAATTTTATATAAAATAAATATTGTCTAAAAGCCTTACGCCTTTAAACCTGACGGCCGCCAGTAAAATATCCCCGCATTCGGCATTCGGCTTCCCGCCGTTCAGCCCTTCATCCGTAATTTTGGCATAATCTATCGCAAACCCGGCGTTTATTAATTCTTTTATAACGAAAGAAGTTAATTTCTCGGACGATTTTTCGCCGCCTTTAAATAAATCAGCGGTCTTTTTTAACGCGCCGTAAAACGCGCATGCCTTTTTTTTGTCCTCTTCGCCTAAATAAACGTTTCTGGAACTCATCGCCAATCCGCATTTTTCCCTGACCGTTTCTACCGGAATAATTTTAACGCCTAAGAAATAATCTTCCGCCATCTTTTTAATCAAAACATACTGCTGATAATCTTTCAGCCCGAAAAAAGCAAAATCGGGAGCTGCTATGCGGAACAGCTTCATAACTACGGTAAGAACGCCCTGAAAATGCTCCGGCCTGAAAACCCCTTCTAACGTTCCCGAATATTTAGGGTTTATTAAGAAGGTTTCGGTATTTTTAACGATGTCCGAATGCGGATAAAAAAGGCAGGATACGTTCATATCGGACAACATTTCCGCGTCTTTTTCAATGTCCCTCGGATAATTGTCGAAATCCTCGTTGGGCGCAAACTGCAGAGGATTTACGAATATGGAAACTACCGTTTCGCCGTACTTTTTAGCTTCTTCGACAAGTTTTTTATGTCCGTCGTGCAGCTTGCCCATAGTCGGAACGAAAGCGACCTTCTTCGACGCTTTTTTTAGATTCCGCGAAAACTGCTTCATTTCATCAATATCTGTTATAATTTTCATTTCCCTCTCCTGCCGCGCCGTAAACTATGCCGCCCCCTACCGCTACTTTTAATATATCCGCTTTATCTAACGAAATAACGGCATCATAGATATTTTCTTGATTTAAAATCATGTCTTCCGGTATTTTAAAAACGGTAAAATCCGCATACGAACCCGGTTTTAAGGTTCCGGTAACCCCATTGAAAGAAACGGCCTTCGCGCCGCCTTCCGTAGCCATATAAAACAGCTCTTTCGCATTTACTTCGGGATGGATTTTTTTTGCGTACTTAATTTCGTCTAAAATATTTAAGGATTTATTGGAAAAAAGACCGTCGGTCCCCAAAGAAACGGAAATTCCTTTTTCTATAATTTTTTTCAGAGGGAGTTTTTCGGAATTAAAAAAAGCGTTGCTTCTCGGACAGTGGATGATATCCGCACCGGTTTCTTTTATTATATCTATATCTTCGCCGCTTACCCCGTTTGCGTGTATTAAGGACGTATTCTGAGCCAGAATTTTTAAATAATAAAGATAGGAAACCGGCGATAAGAAAGTTGCCTGCGGAACCGAAAATTTAGAAAGATTAAGCGCCGGTAAAAGATTTTCGGCAATATCTCCGCCGTTTCCGGCTATAAAAGCCTTTTCGGATGCATGCTCCGCACAGTGGACCGCTACTTTAAGCTTTAATCTTTCGTTCGCTTTTAATATTTCTTTGAATAAACTTTCGGATACGGAATATACTGAATGGGGAGAAATTCCGGGAGAAAAATATTTTTCGTTTTTTTTAAAGGCTTCGGCATTATTTTTAACAAAATTTTTAAATTCTTCTATTCTTTGACCGGCATAAGAAGGGTCGAGCCCCCTTAATTCTATAAAACCTTTAACTCTGGGAGCGGATTTAGCGCGCCCCGTTATACCGGTTAAATCGCAGAAAGAAACCGGGTCTATAATATCGCCTATCGTTGTAGTTCCGCTTTCGATAAACTCTTTAAACGCTTTAAGCCTTAAGTTTGCCGTTTCTTCGCAGTTTAAGGACTTGCGTTTTTCTATCAGGGACAGAACCCATCCCGAAAAAATCCGCGGAGTTTTATCGTCAGGTTTAAAAGTAATGTCGGTATGTGTATGGGCATTGATAAATCCGGGAACCATTAAGGTTTTGAAAGGAACTCCGTCCGGGCCTTTCTTTTTTTTTATGCCGTTTTTTTCTATTTTTTCTACGCTTAAGATATTGCCGGTTGTTTCATCGGCCGTCAGACTGCCGTTTACTATAAAAGCGGGGATGGAAGCGGAAGATTTTGCCGAAGTCAGTATGTAATCGGCATAATATTTTTTCATTAAAATTTTTATTTAACTATATCGGCCGCATGATTTTTTCCGTCAACGTAAACCAATACGGGTTTGAACCCGTCCAGCTCTTTTTCGTCGTAAATCCCGAACGTGGCGATAATTATAATGTCTCCGACCTGCACTAGCCGCGAAGCCGCACCGTTAACTATTATATCGCCGGAGTGTTTTACCGCCGGAATCGCATATGTTTCAAATCTGGCGCCGTTGTTTATGTCCCATACGCTGACCTTTTCGTAAGGCAGAATACGCGCCTGCTCCATCAGTTCTTCGTCGATGGAAATAGAACCTTCGTATTCGAGGTTCGCGTCGGTTATTTTTACCCTGTGTATTTTAGATTTCAGTAATATTTTTTGCATATTTACAATATATTATAATATATTTAAACCGCTTTTTCAAATCCAAACCCAAATCCCGATTTAGAAATTTTTATATATGAATTGCCTTAATTACTTAATAATGTCATTGCGAGCATATCTTTTACTGCGTTTATAAAACCAACGGTTTTATGCAGACAAAGATGGGACGAAGTCCAGCACAGCTGACCAATCTAAAGCAAGATTGCTTCGCTACGCTCGCAATGACGGGATATTAGAATTTATAAATAGTTTCTAAATCGGGATTTGGGACAAAACAGGCTTCGGCTTTACATATATCCATAATATCTTTGCCGAGCCCGCGTTTTATTCCGGTTAGTTCCGTTTTTACGGATTCTTCTTTAGAAATTAAAATTTGTTCTAAACCTGCCAAGTCTTTAATTTTTTTATTTATTATGTCTAAATAATAATTTTTCGATATTTTACTGGCGTTAATATCGTTCATATAAATTTCAAACTCTTCATAAACAGGATTTTGTTTTACCGTAAAAGCGGTTTAAATATAT
>JAJZLA010000094.1 GCA_021803845.1 bacterium
GTTATACTACGGAACCTGCAGGAACACCAACAGCAGCAGGAACTACCCTTGGAACCGCTAAAGGCGGATTTGCCGATATAGGTTTCCTGCCTAAAGGTACTCTTTATTTCTACTACGTAGTTACAACATCGGCTAATGCGAGTACGACCATTCCTGCAGGCGGTTTGAAAGCTGCACCAGCTGTTAATCCTACAAACGGCACTTGCGGCGCTGGATATGAAGCCGAGGCTTGGTCAAATTTTACTGGTTCTAATTTGCAGGGTTATGCAGTAAACGATTACACTACTTCGGCAAATTTAATTGCAGGTACAGCTTACTAATCTCTACTACTACTGGCTTTAGAAAAAAAAGTGTCAGATTTATTTATTCCTTTACTCCCGACTGCGTTTGACGCGGCCGGGAGTTTTTGTTTTTTTATTTCTTTTTTATATAACCGTTATGATATAATTTAATATTATTTTGTAATGCCTATGGAGTTTGATGAAAAAATCGTTCCTTTCAAACATTTCGATAATTTTCCTCTATTTTATAATATGGGTATATATGACATACCCTTTAGTTTTGCATTTTTCGTCCGTTATGCCCGGCAACGGAGGCGACGAATACTTAATGGCTTGGTTTTTCTGGGAGTTTTACCGTTCCGTTTTTATACTTCACAAACTGCCGTATTTTACGCATTTAGTTTATTATCCGCACGGCGTTCCTTTGTATGTTACGACTGCTATGCCGGTTAATGCCGTAATAGCTTCCGTAATATATTTTTTTACCAAAAATTTAATACTTGCGTTTAACGTTCTTTTCTTATCAGCCTCTATTTTAAACGCGTATTTTGCTTATCTTTTAGCCTATTATACGGTCCATAACAAAAAAGCCTCTTTTTTTGCGGGTCTGATATTTGCGTTCTCTCCTATTTTAATAGAACAGGCAAGGTGGGGGGATATAAACATCTGGAGCGCATACGGTATTCCTTTATATATACTTTTCTTTAACAGGCTTTATAGAAACCCTAACCTAAAAAATGCCCTGCTTGCGGCTCTGGGGCTTTTTTTAGCTACGTATGCCGGTTTTTACGAGTTTACCGCGATGTTGTTTTTATATTCCGTATTTTTTATTTTATATAAATATATTTCAAACTACTCGGATTATAGAAAGTCTTTAATAAAAGGTCCTGAAAGTTCCGAATCTGTAAACGATATAAGCCGTAAAATAAAATCCCTGCTGAATAATCCTGCGCTTAACCGGCGGTATTTAAAATATCTGTCGGCAATGGTTTTATCTTTCGTTATAGTATCGTCGCCCATGCTTCTGCCCGCTTTTTATTACGTTTATTTTAAGCCGCACCTTTTAAACTTTAATCCCAATCTTTTCTGGTCTAAGGCATATTCCTCTACCGTTATAAGCTTTTTTACGCCGCCCTTTTTTAACCGCCTGCTGATTAACTTTACCAAAGCAATATATTTTAACGGGATTTACCCCGTTATGTACAGGGGCGCAAATTCCGTCGATTTTTTAGGATATATCCCGCTTGTATTTTTTATAATAGCGGTAATAAAAATGAAAAGCGTTAAAGATAAGGAATTAAAATTTTATTTATCCGCTTTTATATTATTCGTATTAATGAGCCTGTCCCCTTTAATCCATATCGTAAACAACATAAGGGTATTCGACCCGTTTGTGTATTTATTGGATATTATGCCGGTTATTAAAGATATTCAGGAGTCCGGCAGGTATATGATAATAGGGTATCTGTTTTTCGGGATAGTATGCGCATACGGGATTAAGGCGTTTTTTGATTATTTAGGCGGTAAAATTAAAACAAACGAGAGAGCGGGCGGAAGCATTAAAAAAGTTTTAAGCGGGATTATGGTTATATTGATTTTTGCGGGGACTATTGCGGGATACTCCGCCTATCCGTTCGAGATGAGGGCGGAAAAGACATCGAGAGGCGTATATATTCTTAAAAAAGAACCTTACGGGGCGGTAATGACTATTCCTTTTATGCAGGGCGGGTTTAAAATGTACGAACAGACTATTTATAATAAGCCGATGATAGGCGGCTATATAATAAGATACGGCTTCCACGACCTTTACAAAAAATACCTGCCCGAAAGGTTTTACGACCTTAAAGGCATTCATTACAACGGAAACGGCATTAATCAGATTGTTATAAACAGGCTCGGCGACCCGTCCGATATTGCAAGAAATTTTAAATACCTTAAAATAGTCGGAGTAAAATATATTATAATTAAAAAAAATCTTCTTTCCCAGGAATACGGCTGGAGTAAAAGTAGGATAAAACGGATTGTAAGTGGATTAAAGCGGGACGCTTCCATCTTGAGCTTCATATATAGCGGAAAAAATATTATGATATTAAAACTTAAATTTTAACAATTATGAAAATATGAAAAAGATTTTAAAAGCAAGTTTGATTTCCGTTTTTGCCTTAACCGTTTTCGGACTCTGGCTCATTGCCCTTTTTCACATATCTAATCTCTGGAGAGGGGATTCCGATAACGCTTATTTAGTTATAGCCGGAAACGCCATAACTAAAGGAAATTATATTTTACGGGGATATTATCTGTCCCAGCTTGACCCGTTTTATCCTATAGATATGTTTGTTAATGCCGCCTTTGTTAAACTGCTTGGTTTTAGACCGCTGGTAATGCACGCAGTCCCCGTCTTTTTATATGCCGTATTTATTTTAATAGCCTGTTTTTATATTCCGCGTGAAAAAGACGAAGTAAACGGCAACGCCGGCTTAATATTTAAAACCGGTTTATTTTTATTCATAATTTTTTTGGTATTTCCTTCAAGAGGTTTGGCATTCTGGGCGCTTCAGGAAGGCATGCATCTTTCCGCCGTTATCGTTTCTCTTTTAGTTTTCCTATTAATAAATAAATTTTTAAAAACGACTTCGCGTTTATCTTATTTATTTTTAACGGTAGCTTTTATAGTTTTAACCGCCGGTTTTGCAAACGATAACGTAAACGTCGTAATTTGCGGAGTTCCTTTGATAGTTTTAAGCATTGTTTTTATTGCCAAAGAAGTTATCGGAAAAGACGGAAATTATAACAATATCGGTAAGTATCTGCTTATAGTTTTATCCGTTATAACGGCTTATCTGCTTAAGGAGTTAATATTTTTAGCAATTAAGGCTGACGGCGGTTTTGTAACTGTTCCTTCAAGGCTTTCCATAGCCTTCGTCCGTTTAAAATTTTTCGTAAAAAACTTTTATTTTTATATAAACGGAATGTTAAATCTTTTGGGAATAAAAGTATTCGGCAAAAATCTATTTTCATTAAAAACAGTTATAGAAATTTTTAAGATTACGGGTTTAATTATATTTATATACGGAATTAAAACTACGGTAAAAAAAGTAAAAGAATTTAAAGATGATGATTTTCTGGATATTTTACTGTTAGGCGGAATGCTATTTATGTCTTTAGGTTTTTTAATGAGTCAAATTCCCGTAAATAAGGCTTCTTCCAGATATTTAATGCCAGTAGCAGTTTTCGGATTTATTCTTATTATAAGAAATTTTGGATACGTAATAAACGGCTTTATGAAAAATAAAACCTTAGATATTATAAAGAAAGACGGCGTAAAAGTTAAAAATTTTAAACCTGTTTTTTTAGAAATCTCCGCCGCCTTCGTTTTCATGATTTACGCCGGTTCGTTTACCTTAAATTCTTTAGCCGTTATTCCAAAAAGTCCGGTCAGACCTTTAGGGAAATGGCTCATAAGGCATAATTTAACATACGGTTACGGAACTTACTGGGATAGTTCTATAATTACGCTTAAAACCAAAGGTAAAGTAAAAGTTAGGCAGTTAATTTCCGGCGGTAACGGAATAGTTCCGTATAGATGGCTTTGCAATAAGAAATGGTATAAAGAGAAAGGATTTTTTGTAATTTATACGGAACATTTTATATGGTTTGACAGACAGGCTATAATAAAAGTATTCGGCAAACCTTCAAAAGTTTATATAGAAGATTTTCAAGGGACGCTCGGGAAGCCTTACGGAAGGTCAAGCGGAAGAGGAACGCTTGCTCCGTACGTAATAATGGTGTATAAAAACGGGATTATGCCGTGAAATAAAAAGCACTTAAATTTTTATTATTTTAAATTTTAAGATTATGAGGCAATAAAATGGATGTAAAACCGGATATTGTTTTTTTATTAGGCGCGGGCGCTTCGAAATAAAAAAGGTGTCAGATTTATTTATTATCTTACTCCAGACTGCGTTTAACGCGGCCGGGAGTTTTTATTTAGCCTTAATTTAAATTTTAAAATAAAGTAGGATAACCCTTATTGATAAAAAAATTTATTTATCTTGAGTGCTCTGCTTGAAAATTTGAGTATTTGATTTTCTTGTGATTATTTGGTTATTTATTATTTTAATAGGTTGTGTCGATAAAATAAATTTTCTATTGTTGAATAAAACTTATAGAACTTGAATTTCATGAAATTTGTTATATAATAAATATATAAAAATTATCTAAAATTAAAAGAGGTTAAAAATGTTAACAATATTAAGTTTATTTATTCCAATGGATAAAAATACGAGGCTAATTGTGACAACTGTCGGACTAATATTAGATGCTGCAATAATAGAAAACTTATTTTTTAAACAAATAAAACAATACTAACACTAAAAAATTAAGGGTATTTATTTATTCCCTCAATTTCGTTAGGGTTTGTCGATTTTAAGTATTTAAAATTAAGGTATCGGTTGATCTATCACCGGAATAGTGGTTTTACCTAACCGCAGTACCGTGGATTATTATATAAATTTCACCACTGCCAATTTTTAATCTATAGTAAAAATTCAAGTTAAATTTAAACTTAAAAACTTTTTATCCGTACTAATCATATGTACAGTGTACAATTCCTTCTATATCAAGTTTCTCTTGTAATACTTTCAATGCAGCTTGATGAGCAACTTTGTCTACGTTTAACTCTTGCCTATCATGCATATCATATATAGAAACAGCTAATCCTTTTTCTGATCCTAAATTAATTATGCTAATACTAACCCTTTTTAGTTTACTTGAAATGTTTAATAAAAATCTGCCCAATTTACTGCGAGCATCAATGTCAAGGATTATTGTAGCGTTGCCACATTCGAAAGTAAGTTTTTCAGTATCTAAGGCATTTATTTTGATGTATTCTTTTGCTGCTTTTGCACCCGCATTTTTTGCCTTTGTAATTATATTGAACATTTGTTTTTCCGTAGGAGCGTTTATACCGTAACCCTTATAACCCTCTAAAATCCTTTTATTTGCTTTTGACCAATCAAAATCGGGACAAATCACACCCAAGTTAAAATTATTTTTTTTTAATTCATCAAGTATATAACCATAACGAACATAATAGAACTCCCAAGCCTTCTGATACTTATTTTTAAGTTCTTTATCTTTAAAACGGAACATATTTTTATAAATATCATTAAGTATTTTAATATCTTCTGCTAAATTCCAACTAAAATCTAAAGATTCCAATACAACTCTGTCCATCGGTATATCGCCCAAGTAACCATCTATCAAGGAATCTAAAGACTGGGTCAAATAAACAAAACTCAAGTCATTACTGTAACTTCTAGTATGGAAAATCCTGTTATATTTCTGGCAATGTTTATCAATAAAAAGACCGTAAAATAATCCGAGCTTTTTGTTTTTTTCCATATTATGCGATTTTATCAGCGCATTGCCAAAAAATCCTTCAAAATTATCCCCTCTGCTATATTCAAAGTAATCATATATCAATATTGCTCTAAAAAAAATATTCTTTCCTATTATTCTATATAAAAAGTCCTGAACAAACTCAATCATGTACATGACTATATATTCATTGTGTTTATCGGTTAAAGGATCTACGCTATTAAAAACAATTATTGTATCTGAAAAAATCATTACTTTAAATGAATGATGCTTGTGAAGATTTAGTTTATCAAAAATATTGAAGATTCTCCTGACCTTCATATGATCTTTTTTTACAATATCAGAAAAACCCAAAATATCGATATATAGTAAATATTTCTTTTCCATTAGGGTATTAATAAAAAGATATCTGGTTTATTTAATTTCCGTTCAGCATAAGGGTTATTTTAATATAAAATACGGGAATTTGAAAGGCAAAAAAGGATTCATTCTCTTAATACGGTTATTATTATATGTGAAATTGTTAAATAATTTAAAAACTTATATAATGGTAAAATATGAAATGATAAAAAGAAAAGCAGATTTATTCTTATCGTATTATTAAAAAATAATGAAAATATAAAAACTATGG
Organism: bacterium; assembly: GCA_021803845.1. The sequence goes on from JAJZLA010000094.1 coordinate 6,292, forward strand.
ACGGTAAAAACATCCACGGCATAATGTCACAATTAAAATCAATAGCCGAAGGGATCAATAACCATTGGGCAGTTTGGGTTTCTTTGGCAGGGGTAATAATGGTAGGCGTTGCCGGAATTTTTCAAGATAGAATCAGGTATTGGCTTTGTAAGCCGAAACTAAGAGTTACTTTCAAAGAACCTGCCACAATTATTACCGACAGGAACTATGGCAACATTCCTCATTATAA
>JAJZLA010000095.1 GCA_021803845.1 bacterium
TTTTGAAAACGGTTATTTTTATCATATAAATGCCGGGGTAGGAGGTTTTGCTTATCGATTTTTTGACTATATAGCCTTTTGCGCCGCGTATTTTTTCCTGTTTATTCATTATATATATTTCGTTTAGCAAGAAAACTTTGGACATTATGTTTTTGGCAAGAACGGTTTCGTAGGCGGTATTGTTAGCGTAACCGTAATCGCCTACCGCCCTTGCCTGAGCGGCGAGAAGAGGTATTAAGGCTATGCCGAGTATCACGAGGGCTATTAAGACTTCTATCAGAGTAAAACCGCTTTCCGAATAACCGATGGAAACGGCTTTGAAATTGCCAAAAAGACGCTTTTTTTGAAAAAAATATATCATATTATTAAATATGAATTAAATAAATTAAATATTTAAACCTGAATTAAACGCAAATAACATTATTCTATTCGCTTTACTCTATCCGATAGTTCATGGTTATATTCTGAGCGTCTTGCGTTAAATCTATAGACACGTTATTTTCGTTCATAAGTCCGGATAATAAATTTATGGCTTCTTGCGGACTGGAAAGGGGCGTTCCGTTTATAGACTTTATTACGTCGCCGGGCTGAAATCCCATGTATGCAAAAATGCCGGTCGGAACTACAGTTAAGACTTTAAATCCAATTATTCTGCCGTTTACAATATCCGGAACCGCATGCATCTGCGTGAAAATAGAATTTAAATCAGACTTTTTAATCTTCGACCTGTCGATTAAATATGAATAAGGTCCGGTTTTTTTTACTGCGGAACTTAAAGACGACATAGAACCGGCTGGATGCGGAGTATTTATCGCCGACAGCCCTGACGAAAAAGCCGAAGCGTTTCCATTTTTAATTTTTACCAAAGATACGGTAAACCTTCTGCCGAAACCTGAAATTACGACGCTTTTAAGTTTTACGGCGCTTAAATAGTATCCGGGTTTAATTTCTGCTCCCTGCGGTATAAAAAGTTCTTTTCCATCGGTTTTATTTATAAAAAATGCATAACCGAAACTTCCGCTTATAGTTCCTATTAACGTTAAATTTAAAGACGGCGTAAAATCTTTTGAATTAAAATTTAAAAGCGGGCCGTTTACGACGGCATTTAGCGGATTGAACTTTAAAATATCGGAATAACGCTTTATAGTGGGTTTTTTTACGACCTGATTTGCGTTAAAAGTTTTAGGGGTTATACCGGCCTTTTGCAAATCGTATTCGAATATCTTATATGTAATAAATTTTATCGCGGCATTGCTTGCAAAAAAAGATATTATAAAAATAACGGATAATTTAAATAAAATTTTATATATTCCGTCTTTATTTTTTAAAAAGCCGGATATATTAAGAGGTTTATTTTTTAATGCCCTATTTTTAATTTTTATAATAAGGGATTTATTCATTTTAACGCAATATCAAATTTTATATTTCCGTTTGAATTTTTATAAGATTTTATAACGTTTACCGCAGAATATCTCTTTTTTAGATAAATTTCAAGTTTATGCAAGTTGTTATAGCCTGAAATACTGCCTTTAAAATCGAACTTTTTAAACGAATAACTTATAGATTCTATTTTTAAGCTTTTTATATTGCCCTTTTCTTCGGAAGAATACTTTAAAAAACTTAAAAAAGCGTCGTTGCCGCCGCCGTAATTTCCTTTTATTTTATCGTAATAGGATTTAATTTCGTATCTCGGTTCGTAAAATACCTTTTGCCCGGGTATGTATTTTTCCAGAATTAAATTTATCTTTTTGCTTATAGCCGTCTTTTCGGCGCTTTTATAATAGTTTTCTTCTATGAGTCCAACGCATATGAATATCAATACTAATCCTGCCGCTAAAGCGGCATATGACGCGCTTTTATTAACATAAAAAGCCGAAACCGAACCGTCTCCAATTATATCAGAAATCTTAAAATATTCTAAAACGCTTGAATCTTTTGAATTATTTAACATTTTAATAAAAATGCCTAAAAAATTTTCCTGCTTACATTCATTATCCATTAAAAATATTAAATCGGAATAAAAATCTTTCATACCGGAAAATATTTCCCGGGCTTTAGAATTCAGATCTATTATATTAGTTGCGGCTTTTGTATCATTATTTTTAAATTCATCATCATATTCGTTATTAAGTTTTAAATCTATTATCTCCGCGACTTTTCCTTTTTTATAAATAACGGCGTAAGATTTATCCAAAAAATCGTATTTTAGCAGACAATCAGCGCCGTCTTCCGAATAAAAACGTTTTCCCGTTTTGCACAATACGGAAAAAGGGAAATATATCCGCAAGCCGTTTAAATCGCCGAGGTTATATTTATTTATTAAACCTGATACGGTTTCTTTTTTTGCGTATTCCACCAATAAAGTATGGTCGGATAATTTATGCTTGGAAACTATAAGCTCTTTGACTTTTAAAGGGGTTAACTCTTCTATCGCCGTTTTGGCAAGCATTTCTATATTAGAGGCACCCTTTAATTTAAACGGATAAGTCAATATTTTAAACGATACTATTTCGGGAGGAAGTATAAAGAATATTTTTCTATAAACAGGCAAAGCCGTTTTTAAAACTTTCGCATCCTGCTCCGACAGTCGCAGTTCTTCAAAATAAACCTGTTTTCCGCTTTTACTTTTCCCTGTCTGGCGTTCTACGCCGTAAACGGTTCCGTTTACTATTTTTATTCCTATATAGGTCTTATTTTTATTCATAATAATGTCAATTATTATATTTGCAATTATCTTTTATTCCATCTGCTTTAAAAGAAGATTTTTATAAATTCCGTCCAATTTTATTAAATCCTCATGGCTTCCGCTTTCGGCTATTTCACCTTTTTCAAGGACATAAATCTTGTTTGCCTGTTTCACCGTCGAAAGCCTGTGGGCTATTATAAGGACGATTTTATTCCGGCACAAACCGCCGAATAGTCCGCCCAATAAGCCGCCTTGCAAATCTGTTTTGCCTGCATAGGCTCCCTCATTTTTACCTCCGCCGGCTTCGCCGATGCCATCCCCCGTTGCGCCGAAAAGAGCCCGCTGGATTTTCTTTTCCGACTCTCCGTCTAAAGAAGAAGTGGCTTCGTCTAATATAAGTATCGGCGCATTTTTTAGAAACGCCCTGGCGATTAAAATTCTTTGCTTTTCTCCGCCGGAAAGCCTTAATCCCGCTTCATCAACTATCGTGTCGTATCCCTGGGGAAGATTTTTAATAAATTCGTCCGCAAATGCCAACTTTGCGGCGTTTACTATTTCTTCCATGCTCTTGCCGCTCGTTCCGTATTCGATATTAAACCTTACGGTTTCGTTAAAAAGAACTACGTTCTGGGAAACGTAAGATATGGAATCCCTTAACTCTTTTAAATTAAACTCTTTTATGTTTATTCCGTTAACGGCTATAGAGCCGGAAGACGGTTCGTAAAAACGCGGAATAAGCATCGATATCGTGCTTTTGCCGGCGCCGGAAAAACCTACTACGGCGGCTATCTCGCCTTTATTGATTTTTATGTTTATATTTTTAAGGTCGAAATGCTCGTCGCACGCTTTTCCTTTTTCTTCGTTTGAGCTGCCGGAAATACCGTTTTTTATATTATCTTTGGCATTATTTTTATCGTTACCTATGTTATCGACGCTATCGCCTTGTCTGCCGCAAAAGTCGTAGCCGAAATAGAGATTTTTTATCTCTAGGACGTTTATATCTTTAGGAACGGGCTTATTTCCTCCCGTTTCTTCCTGCTTTTCGTCTAATATGCCGAATATTCTGGTGCCGGCGGCTATGCCTTCCTGAAGGCTGTTGTTAAGCCTCGACAAACTTTTTACAGGCTCGTAAAGAAGAAGTATGGCGGTTAAAAAGGAAAAGAATTCGCCGGGGGTATATCCGAATTTTATAACCTGAAGTCCGCCTATAAATATTATAACGGCAACCGAAATTCCGCCTATGAGTTCTACGAACGGTACGGTAAGTCCCCTGATTTTCGTCATTCTCATAAAAAATCTATAAAGATTGTCGGAGAGCTTTTTAAACCTATTTATTTCAAATTCTTCCATATTGTAGGCTTTTACTATGCGCAAACCGGAAATGGTTTCGTCTAAAAACTTCGTTATATTTCCCATTTCGTTCTGCGTATCGGTGCTTGTCCTGCGCGCTTTTTTTCCCAGAAGCGTTACCGGAAAAATGACTAAAGGAAACAGGACCAATACGGCTAAAGCAAGATAAAAATCCATATAGAATACAACTGCTAAAAGAACTATCATGGTAAGAATATCTTTCATGACGGCGCTGACGGTGTCCGATACCGTTCTTTGAATGATATTTATATCGTAGGTTATTCTCGCTATAAGAACGCCCGTCGGTATTTTGTTAAGCTTTGAAACCGGCAATTTTACTATTACCGAATAAACTTCGTCCCTTAGCGACCTTATAATATTCTGCCCTACCGACCCCGTATAGTAAAACTCGGCATAGTAAAAAACGTTTTTTACTAAAAAGATTAATATGACGAGCAAGGGAATTAGTATAAGTTCGGTATAGCTTTTAGTTATAAATATATTATTTATAAGCGGTTTTACTATATAAGCAAGCGCTCCGGTAAGGGCAGAAACTATAGCCATGCTTATTACTGCCATAATAAGCTTTTTCTTATAAGGCAGGATGTAAGGAATAAGTCTTTTTAAAACCGATAAATCCTTTTTCATATTTTTTTTATTAAACATTTTAATTTTACAGGAAATTATCCTATTATTCCTATTATTTTATCATAAATTATGCCTGCCGACGCATCAAAAGGATCGACGCCCGTATCTTCTAATGTAGAAACTACGGAAGATATTTTTTTTAGCGCATTTTCTCTGTATTCTTCGTCTTTTAAAAATTTATCGGCTTCCTTAAAAACGTTTTCGGGATTAAACTTAAATTCTATCAGTTCGGGAACAACTTCTCCTCCCGCAAGTATGTTTATGAGGCCTGCATATTTTATTCTCACTAATATTTTAGCAAGGATATAGGTTAAATAGTTTAAATAATAAAATATTATTACGGGCTTGCCGTAAAAACAGGCTTCCAAGGAAGCGGTGCCGCTTGCAGTTATTATTAAATCGCTTGAAGACAGGGCAAAACCTATTGAATCGGTAAATATATACATATCTTTTTTTAAGGCTGGACTGTTTTCTAGCACATCCTTAAAATAGGAAAAATCAATTCCTTTTCTGAACGGAAAGATAAAGAAAGCTTCTTTATAAACCGATTTTATTTTTATAACTGAATCGATTATCCTTTGCGAGTGATATTTAAGTTCGGTTTTCCTTGAGCCGGGCAGAAAAGATATAATAGGATATTTTCCGTTCAAGAGTTTTTGCATTTCGGCATCTTCGGATAAATCAGCCGATAAAACGTCTTTTTTGTTTAAGATATATAAAGGGTTGCCGAAATAGTAAGACTCCACGCCCTCTTTTTTATAAATATCCTGCTCGAACGGAAAAATAGTTATAACGAATTTTATATATTTTTTAATAAATTTTATTCTGCCGTAGCGGGATGCCCAAATTTTAGGAGGGATGAAATAAACTACGGGAATTTTAAGCTTATTTGCCAATTTTGCGATTTTAAAATTAAAGGAAGGAAAATCGACGAGAACAACTGCGTCGGGTTTGTTAGACTTTATCCATAAAGATATATTTCTTAACACTTTTTTTATCGTTTTTAACTTTAAAAGCACTTCGGTGAAACCCATAACCGATAATTCTTTAATATCGGCTATCAACTCGGCGCCGGCGCCGGCGCTGTTTTTTCCGCCCATTGCGTAAATATCGACGGATATGCCGTCATCGTCAAGTTTCTTAAGCTTTTCAATTTTTTTAAGCGACGATATTAGCCCGCCGGCAAAAACATCGCCGGAAGGTTCGCCCGAAACTACAAGTATTTTATGCATTTGCATGATATTTGTTTATAACTGCAACCTTTAATTATGAACTATATAAGGATTAACATATTATATATTGGGGGGTTAAAAACGGCTGCTTAAAAAACATAAACGGCGATATCTTCTGAATCTGCTTTCTTGATAAATTCGTCTTTTCTGATAACTATTGTGTTGCGCTCAAAAGCAAGACACGTAGCGTTTACCGAAATTATCGCATCTAAAGTATCAAGTCCCACGGCAGGTATGTCGAATCTTAAATCCTGGTTGGGTTTATTAACTTTTACGACTACGGCGCCCCCGTTGGCAAGTTTTCCGCCCCTTATTATCGCTTCGTCCGTGCCTTCTATGGCTTCGAGAGCCATTACCGATTTATCTTTAACTACCGCAGTCTGTCCTATATCCGCCCCTGCAATAAGCATTGCCGCGTTTTTTCCGAACTCTATATCTTCTTTTTCTTTTTTTTTAGGCGACCTTTTGGATGCGACTCCCGACGGCAAAAAAACGGAAGAGATATATTTCGTCTGAGGAACGATGGTTATTTCTTCCTTTT
>JAJZLA010000096.1 GCA_021803845.1 bacterium
AGTTATGGCATGAATTATGCTTTTATAACATGTATGAATAATATAATAGATAATATGATTATAAACGATACGACATTGAGGGACGGGGAACAGACGGCTGGGATTGTTTTTTCGATAGACGAAAAATTGCTGATCGCTAAAATGCTTGATGAAACCGGCGTGAATGAAATAGAGGCCGGCATACCGGTGATGGGAGGAGATGAAAAAAATGCGGTCAAAAATATAAACGAAGCGGGACTTAAGGCAAAAATCACCGGCTGGAACAGGGCAAAAAAGGAAGATATTTACGCATCTTTAGACATAGGGCTTAAATTTATCCATGTATCGGTTCCCGTATCCAAAATTCACATAGAATATAAGCTTAAGAAAGATTTTCAATATGTCAAGGCTAACCTTATAAATATATTAAAAATATTAAATAAAGAAGGCGTGAAATATTCGGTCGGGGGCGAAGACTCTTCAAGGGCGGATTTAGAATCCGTCATCGAAATTATTAAAATTGCCGAAGGCGAAGGGGCTTATAAATTCCGCTATTCGGATACGGTAGGCATATTAAATCCTCTAAAAATATACGAAAATATACGAAAAATCAAAAGCGGTGGAAAATTTAAAAATATAACGCTCGAAATTCACACGCATAACGATTTCGGCATGGCTTCGGCAAATTCGGTTGCCGCATTAAAAGCAGGCGCAGGTTCTATATCAGGCAGTATTACTGGAATCGGCGAAAGAGCCGGAAACTGCGCATTGGAAGAGGTAATCGCATATTTCAATTTTATAGAAAATCAAAAAATTAAATTCGATTTCATAAAAGCAAAAAGTCTGGCAAAAATCATAGCAAAAATCACAAAGAGGCGGATTCCCGTATCTAAACCGATATTCGGCAAAAATATTTTTTACCATGAAGCCGGAATTCATACCGACGGAATACTTAAAAATCCGATTAATTACGAAGCATACCCGCCGGAATTTGCGGGCGCAAAAAGAAAAATTTTGCTTGGAAAACACGGCGGTTCTTCCGCAATCGAATATAAACTTAACAAAATGGGGATTCGAATAACCGGCGAAGACGCCGGAAATATGCTCGCCGCCGTAAAAGCCGAATCGGCAAAATTAAAAAGGTGCTTAACCGATAAAGAACTATTGTCTTTATATCGAAACCGGTGGGGTTATGTCCGGTTTTAACCGATTTTTCTTGCAAATTTCATAAAAATTTTATAATTTATCTTTATGTATAATAAAGATAAAGCCGAATTCAAAAACACTTTTATTAAATACATAGAAGAAAAAGGCCTGCGCCATACAAAGCAGAGAGAAGCTATTGTCGATGCCTTTTTTTCCGCCGGCAGGCATATTACCTCTGAAGAACTTTTTAACATAGTAAAAAAGAAAAATCCCGAAATCGGCTATGCAACCGTTCAAAGAAATCTGAATCTGTTATGCAAAAGCAGTTTAGCGGAAGAAATAAAGATAGGCAAACAGAAAACTAAATACGAACAAAAATTAGGCGCCAGCCACCACGACCATCTTATATGCGTAAAATGCGGAAGGCTCATAGAAGTCAACGACGAAAAAATTGAAAAACTGCAGGATAAGCTTGCCAGAGCTAACAATTTTATACCGATAAAACATAAACTGGAAATATACGGGATTTGCGGCGCCTGTAGGCCTAATAAGACTAGATAGACGATAGAATTAACTTAATACATAAAAAAACAATAAAGAAAAGGCGCGTCAATCCGCATAATATCTTCCTTTGCATCTCTTTACGGATGGATATAATCCAGCCAGCTTTGCGGAAGCGCGGTTACTATTCCTAAAATAACCATTGCCAGCCCAAGTATCCCGACGACCGCTATGGATTTTTTAGAATAGGCATATTCTCCAAGTATCCTTTTGCTGCCGGCAAGTGCTATCAAAAACCCGAGGACTATCGGAAGGATGAAGCCGTTAAACGCTTCTACGTCAACCATAATAGTTACGAGCGGTATGCCGGGTATAAGAACCAGCATAGCCGATACGAAAATTAATACTATATATATGAAATAAAAAAGTTTTGCCTCGCTGAAACGATGGTTCAAGCTGTGCTTATATCCCCAAGTTTCTCCCGCAGCCCAAGTAAACGCCATAGACACTACGAAAGCCGCCAGAAGGCTGGAACTGTAAAGGCCGACAGCAAACAAAGCACCCGCATATTTTCCGGCCAAAGGTATTAAGGACTGACCGATAGCTTTTGCGGTTGAGGGAACTATATGGGCTTTATACAAAGTCGCGGCAGTCATAACTATAACCGCTATCATAAGAACCTGCGTCGCGATGCTTCCTATAAGCGTATCCGTTTCCGCCAGCTTAACGTCTTTTTTACACAGATTTTTATCGACCGTAGCGCTTTGCTGGTAATAAATCATCCACGGCATTATAACCGCTCCGGCGTTTGCCGCTATAAGCCATATATAATCTTTATTACCGAGCGGCTGCGAACCGAAAAGCCCTTTGAAAACAAGCTGATGATAATCCGGATGCGCAAAAATTGCGGCCGGTATAAATACGAATCCGGTAAGAGAAAAAATAAGGGCGATATTCTCAGCCTTGCGGTAGCTTCCAGTAAAGACTACAAACAGAAGGATTAAAAAACTGACGCCGACGCTAAAAACTTTAGGTATGCCGAATATCTCTCCGCTCGCCGCAATGCCGGAAAATTCAGTAATAAGAGCGGAAAATACGACGAGAAACAGGGTTATCGTAGCAAAAGCCGCCCATTTACTACCGTAATATTCTTTTATAAGTTCTCCGTGCCCTTTTCTGGTGACGCAGCCAAGCCTCGACGTCATAGATTGTATTAAATATAAAATAGGTATAAGGAGTATCTGCAGAGGTATAAGCTTGTATCCCCACTGTGCGCCGGAAACGCCCGCCGTAGTAACGGAACCGGCATCCATATCGGCAATCATAACGACGAAACCGGGACCCAGCACCTTAAAAAAATGAAGCCCCCTATATAGCGAACGCTTGCTAAATATGGAAAATCTGCCTCTTCCTCTCCTCCTGTTCCGTCCTTTTCCGCGGTATGGATTTTCTTCTGCAGAATTTTGGGACTTTAACGGAACACTTTCCATAATTTTTAGCGGGCCTTTTAAGTTAAAAAATTAATATTAATGATAATAAAAATCATTATCATTATAATATGAAAAAAATACTGCGATGTCAAGCGTTTTTTAATATCACAATGAAACCTGCAGAATAAATACAAGGCAATCGCGGAATGCGCAAACCAAAATTAAACGATACCGTTCTTTAAAGCGTCTCCGGTTGCCGCTACTATAGGATGGAGGGAAAGGGTTAGCCCCGGCTGGCTTCAGAATTGCATAGTGACTATGTCCGTAGCAGATGCATGCATCTGAATAGCGAGACCTATAGTATTAACTAATTCCCCCAATAAAATATAAATTATATTTTAAATTATGTCATACAAAAATGTTTTTGGTCTGCGGTCTGCCGTTCTTAAAATCCCTATTTAGAAATTTTTATATATTATTAGATTTCTTCGACTTCATATTTTCCGGGCTTATATCCAGCTTCTTCCACGGCGGATTTTACCGCTTCTACCGACGTATCGTCTTTAGCGGTAATATACGACTTATTTTCTTTTAAGCTTGTATTTACATCCGTAACCCCGTTTACCGATTTTACGAATTTATTGACCCTTGCGACGCAGTGTTCGCAGGTCATACCGCCGACTTCCATTTTTATCTTTTTCATTGAAACCCTCCGATATATTCTTATATTTTGTTATATTTTGTTACGGTTTTTACCATATTTATATATTACCATATCTTATGGTAATATATAAATATGGATTTATTCGACAATAATAACGGCGGTAATATACGCGAAAAAAATGCGGGCGGTTTTTTGCCGCCGCTTGCGGAAAGGCTCAGGCCCAAAATCCTGACTGAATTTATCGGCCAAACGCATATTCTCGGCAAAGACAAACCTTTAAAAAATATGCTAGATTCCGGATTTATCCGCTCGATGATACTCTGGGGGCCGCCTGGAAGCGGAAAAACGACGCTTGCCGGTATTATAGCAAACGCCGCAGGTTACGAGTTTTACAAAATTTCCGCCGTTTCTTCCGGCGTTAAAGAACTGCGGGAAATTATAGATAAGGCAAATATCAGCTTTAAGCATTACAAAAAACCGCTGATGATTTTTATAGATGAAATTCACCGTTTCAATAAGTCGCAACAGGACCTGCTTCTCCATTCGGTAGAGGAAGGAAGCCTCATATTAATCGGAGCTACAACCGAAAACCCGTCTTTTGAAATAAACTCTCCGATTTTGTCCAGGGTAACGGTATTTACGCTAAACCCTTTGTTCGAGGAGGATTTAAACCTGATTATAAACAGGGCGCTCAATACGGACGACGTTTTAAACAAAAAGAAAATTATATTGGAAAAAGACGGCAGAAACGCGCTTATAAGATATTCGGGTAGCGATGCACGCATAATGTTGAACGCCCTCGAAATGGCGGTTAATCTTGCAAAACGCGACGATAAAGGAAATATAGTTCTTACCGCAAAAACCATCGAAGATGCTTATTTGAGGAAATCCAGATACGATAAGACCGGCGAAGAACATTACAATACTATTTCGGCTTTTATAAAAAGTTTAAGGGGGAGCGACCCCGACGGGGCGGTTTTCTGGCTTGCCAAGATGCTGGACTCGGGAGAGGACGTCAAATTTATAGCGAGAAGAATGATAATTTTAGCTTCGGAAGACATAGGAAACGCGGAACCGGACGCGCTTAATCTGGCCGTTAGCTGTTTTAACGCCGTAAATACCGTAGGCATGCCGGAAGCGCGGATTATTCTGTCGCAGGCGGCAACATATCTTGCGGCTTGCCCGAAATCCAACGCGAGCTATCTTGCAATCGAAGAAGCCTTGAACGACGTTAAAAAATTTCCTGGCGCCGTAGTTCCGCTCCACCTGAGAAACGCCCCTACAAAACTTATGAAAGACTTGGATTATCACAAAGGTTATAAATATTCCCACGATTATAAAGACCATTTTGCCGAGCAGACTTATCTTCCGAAAGAACTTTCGTCGCGCCTTTACTATCGTCCGGAAAATATCGGCAAAGAGAAAGAGATTAAAATCCGGCTTAAAACGTTATGGGGAAACGGCAAGGATTACGGCGGAGGCGATTGACGCACGGTAATGGGCAATCAATTACGTTAGCGGCGAGTTAAATTATTTTGTTAGAACTTGTTATGATTAGACGACGGCCGAAGTCGTCGGAACGACGTGAAAAGAAACGCCGGGAAGGCTGTCTATAAGGCGGTTCACTATGCTCTTTTTAAAAAAAATGCCTAAAAATTTCCTTTTTTCATTTGTAGCCCCTAGTACAAGGTGGGAAATATTATTGCTTTTAACAAAATCTATAACCCCGGAAACAACGTCGTCTGCCTGAAAACTAAAAACCGCTGCGCCTAAATTTTCCGCAACCGAGATATTTTTAGAAAGCGCCCTTTCGTAATTATCCGGCTTATTGTTTTTTCTATGCTTTAAATTAATATGTAAAACGTAAAGATTAGAATTGAGCCTCCCCGCAAGTTTTGAACCTATTCTTATAAGCCTTGCGGAATCGGGATTGGAACTAATTAAAACAAGAACTCTTTCATTCGATTTTAACTCTAATTTCTCGTCGGGATTTCCTATTTTATTAGATTGAGTGCTTAATTCGTCGGCAATAGTCCTCAATGAAAGCTCCCTCAGAACTATGAGATTTTCTATTTTGAAAAAATTGCTCAACGCGGCCTGAATATTTTCTTTGGAATAAATTTTCCCAGAGGTCAGCCTTTTTATTAATTCTCCGGCAGGAACATCGACGTTTACGATTTCCGTAACGTAATTTAAAATGTAATCGGGGATTCTTTCGCTTACTTTTATGCCAAGCTCGGATTCCACTTTCTCGGCGATAGAATTAAGGTGAAATATATTTAAGGTAGTAAATATGCTGATGCCTTCCCTGTAAATCTCGATAACGTCCTGATATCTTTTTAAATTTTTTGAACCTGGAACATTATTATGAGCCAGTTCGTCTATCAGGGCAATCGACGGTTTTCTTGCAATAACCGCCTCGGCATCAAGCTCTTCGAATACCGACCCCCTATACTCTATTTTTTTTCGCGGAACGGTTTCAAGGTTTTTAATTTCGGCTTCGGTTTCCTTTCTTCCATGCGGCTCGACATATCCGATAACGGCGTCTATGCCGTGTTCAAGGAGATAATTGCCGTCCTCGAGCATCATATATGTTTTGCCGGTTCCGGGAGCGGCTCCGAGATAAACGCGGAAAACATTAGTTTCGCTTGAAGAATATTTTATCTTATTAAGTATCGAATCCGCCGACGGCCTGTTATATTCTATTTTCAATCTTTGCCGCCGAATTAAGCA
>JAJZLA010000097.1 GCA_021803845.1 bacterium
TATCATAGAAGTAAAACCGGCGGATTTTAATATCGGATAAGCGTTAAGATAATTATTTTCGTATCCGTCGTCGAAAGTTATAAGAATCGGTTTTTTTACGGAAAGTTTATGCCCTTTTATAAAAGATAGGATTTCTTTTGGATTTATAGTTTCATAGCCTAAAAATTTAAGGAGTGCCAACTGCCTTTTAAACTGCCTCGGCGTTACGTATAAACCTTTAAATACGGCGTCTTTTTTTGGATAGTCTATTTTATGGTAGTATAATACGGGAATTTTCATGAGATAAACCCGCTAACTTCTGTAAGACGCGTTTATATCTATATATCCATGAGTAAGATTGCAAGTCAAAACCGAACGCTTTTTATTTCCGGATTTTAAATCTATTTCAACATCAATTTCTTTTGGGGACAGTACAGTTTTCTCTATATCTTTCTTCAATTTTTTAGAAGCCGTAGAATTTTCTACTATAATTTTTCCGTTTATGTAAATATCTATACTTTCGGCTTTGAGAGGAACTCCGGCTCTTCCGACCGCCGCCATTATTCTGCCCCAGTTTAAATCTTCCCCCGTTATCATCGTTTTAAAAAGCGGCGAGTTTGCTACCGTTAACGCGGTTTTCTTTGCGCCTGCTTCAGTAGGGGCATTGACTACCGTTACTTTAATAAACTTAGTTGCCCCTTCTCCGTCAATAATAATCATTTTTGCAAGTTCGTAACAGACTTCGAATAAAACTTCTTTTACTATTTGGTAATTATTCTGATTTTGCTTTGATTTAGCTTTGTTCCCGGTTAAATCAATTACGGGATCGTCTGATGCCGGATAAAAAAACGAAGCAGTATCGTTAGTCGAGGTATCTCCGTCGACCGTAATAGAATTGAAAGATGCTTCGACGCATTCTTTAAACATTTTATCGGCAGTTTCTTTTTTTATAGGAACGTCCGTAAATATAAAAGCCAGCATAGTAGCCATATCCGGCATAATCATACCTGACCCCTTAGCTGCGCCTTTAATTTGATATTTCCTGCCGTCTATAGAAAAACTTTTAACGGCCGTCTTAGGAAACGTGTCTGTAGTCATAATAGCTTTGGTAAAATTATCGAAACTTTCTTTATCGGCAGAATTTACCAAGTCGGGAATTGTCTGCTCGATAATAGAAACGTTAAGCCTTTCGCCTATTACGCCGGTAGAACACGTAAAAACCGAACTTTCATCGATGCCTGCTTCTTTTGCCAGCGATTTAACTACCTTCAGAGCGTCTTCCATGCCTTGCTCACCGTTGCATGCATTTGCATTTCCGGAATTCACTATCAACGCTTTTATAATATTTTTGGAATTTTTTTTAGATATTACGACCGGCGCCGCCTTAACTTTATTTTTAGTAAAAACGGCGCTGACTCTAAGCGGAAACTTAGAAATCATTAATCCCAAATCTAAATCTTTATTTTTTTTAAGCCCGCAGGCTTTACCGGCAAATAAAAAATTATTCATTTTTTCCATGGCAATTTTTATATTTTTTACCGCTGCCGCAGGGGCAAGGTTCGTTCCTTCCTATTTTTTTCGGTTTGACTATAGGTTTTTGTTTTTCTTCCTGCCCTTTATTCATTTCGTTATGCGTAAGCACTATGTTGTCGGAAAGCAGTCCTGCGCCCTCTATAATGTCTTCGGCGTTAATACCGTCTTCAAACTGAACGGCTATTATCGAATTCAGGGCTTCTTCTTTCATCCTAAACTGCATATTTATAAATAAAGAATATGCTTCTTTCTGATATTCTATAAGAGGATTCACCTGGGCATAGCCCCTTAACCCTATGCCTTCTTTGAGAACGTCTAAAGAAGTCAAGGCATCTTTCCATAAACTGTCGACCGCCTGAAGATAAAGAGCTTTTAATATGTCTAATTTTTGGTCTTCCGGAAACGATTCAATTTTTGTATCTATATTTTTTTTAATTAAATCCGCAATCGAATTAAAAAACTCGCGTCTCGACATTTTCTTAAATAAATTTATTAGCGCATTTTTCTTATCTTCCTCGGATAAATGTTCGATATTTTCGTTAATTAGTCCGGTATTTAAACTTAAATTTTTAACGTCCGATATATTGATAGACAGACTGACTTTTAATATTTCCAGAAGCCCTTCTATATCCCAATTTTCGCTATGCGTTTTTTCGGGGACGTAGGTTTCAAAATAGGATTCAAGCAAGGCTTCGACATCAAATGCTATATCTTCTTTTATTTCGGATATATCGCATATCTCAAGCATTCTTTTTCTGTACGAATATATAAGCTCTCTCTGTTTATTCATAACGTTGTCGTAATCTATAAGATTTTTTCTGATATCGAAATTATGGCCTTCGACTTTTTTCTGAGCATTTTCTATCGCCTTAGAAATCATGCCGTGTTCAATAGCCTGTCCGTCTTTGAGACCAAGTTTTTCTAAGAACGGTGCAAGCCTTTCGGAGCCGAATATTCTCATAAGGTCGTCTTCCAAGGATACATAAAACCTTGAAGAGCCTACGTCGCCCTGTCTGCCCGACCTCCCCCTTAGCTGATTGTCTATTCGCCTGGATTCATGTCTTTCCGTTCCTATAACGTGAAGACCGCCAATATCTTTAACTCCCTCCCCGAGAACTATATCCGTTCCTCTTCCGGCCATATTCGTAGAAATGGTAACGGATTTTTTCTGTCCGGCGTTTGCGATAATTTGCGCTTCTTTAGCATTATTTTTTGCGTTGAGGACAGAATGGGGTATTCCTTTTTTCTTTAAAATACTGCTTAGACTTTCCGATTTTTCTACCGAAACCGTTCCTACGAGAACAGGCTGACCCGTTTTATATTTTTCGGCAATTTCGTCGGCTACGGCACTGAATTTTTCAGCTTCGGTGGCATAGACTAAATCGGCATGGTCTTTTCTTGTCATAGGTTTATTGGTAGGAATAACGACGACGTCCAAGTTGTATATTTTTTTAAACTCTTCGGCTTCGGTATCGGCAGTTCCGGTCATACCTGCTAATTTATTATACATCCTGAAAAAATTCTGAAAAGTAACCGTAGCGAGGGTCTGATTTTCGCCTTCTACTTTAAGATGCTCTTTTGCTTCTAACGCCTGATGCAGTCCTTCTCCGTAACGTCTTCCGTTCATAACGCGTCCGGTAAATTCATCGACTATGACTACCTGATTGTCCTGAATTAAGTAATCTACATCCTTGAAATAGCAGGCATGAGCCCTGAGGGACTGATTTACGGCATGCAGTAAATCTAAATGCCTCGGGTCGTAAATATTTTTTATTTTTAAAGCATTTTCTACTTTTTCTATGCCTTCTTCGGTCATAATAGCGGTTTTTAATTTCTCGTCGACGGTAAAGTCTTCATCCTTAACAAGTTTGCGCACGGCCTTATCGGCATTATAATATAATTCGGTCGTTTCTTCGGATTCGCCGGAAATAATGAGAGGCGTTCTCGCCTCGTCTATAAGAACGGAATCTACTTCGTCTATTATGGCGTAATTAAGCTCTCTTTGAACGTAATCGTCTAAAGAGTATTTCATATTGTCCCTAAGGTAATCGAATCCAAATTCGTTATTGGTGCCGTATGTTACGTCGCAATTATAAGCTTTTTTTCTTGCGTCGTCGTCCATATCGTTGGTGATGACCCCGACAGAAAGGCCCAGCAGATTATATGCCTTACCCATCCATTCGGCGTCTCTTTTGGCAAGATAGTCGTTAACGGTTATAATATGTACGCCTCTTCCGGTCAAACTGTTTAAATACGCGGGCATAACCGCAACTAAAGTTTTTCCTTCGCCTGTCGCCATTTCGGCTATCTTTCCGGAATGCAAAACAGCGGCTCCTATAAGCTGAACATCGAATGCCCTAAGTCCGAGAGCGCGCTTTATTCCTTCTCTTGCGATGGCAAAAACTGACGGCATTATTTCTTCAAGCTTCTTATCCTGTTCCGAATGGGCAAGGTCTTTTAATTCATCTTTAAACTTAAGCGTAATACTCTTTATTTCGTCATCGCCTATACCGGAATACTGGGGTTCCAAAGAGTTAATCTTTTCTACTAAAGGCTTTAATCTGGCAATCTCCCTCTGGTTGCTTGTTCCAAAAATGCTTTTTAATATTTTCATTACCAAAGTAAATGTTCCCCCGTTTTTTATTTTCCAGAAACCTGAATATTTTCAAACAATATAGAAGGCGAACCGACCGAACCGAAAAAACGCAGGTCGTTAGCTATTTTAGATATGCCGTTAAATAACTGCATAATATTTCCGCTTACCGCTATTCCTTTTACAGGAAAATCTATTTTCCCGTTTTTAACGAAAAATCCTGCGGCTCCCAGCGAAAACTCCCCCGTATAAGGTTTTGCCATATGAAGACCCATAAGTTCCGTTATATAAAGCCCTTCTTTTATAGAGCCTATTATATCTAAAATATTAGTTTCGCCGTTTTTTATAAAAAAATTAGTAGAACCTATGCCGGGCGGAAGGATAAACGAACGCCCCGCCGAATTTCCGGAAGACTTTACTCCGTATATTTTTCCGTACCTGATATCGTAAAGATAGGAATCTATAGTGCCGGAAGAGCATAAAACTTTTGTTTTCATCTTTACGCCTTCTCTGTCGAACATGTCGGTTAGCGCCCCGCCGTATAAAAGACCGTCGTCTATTATGTCTAATTTGTCGGAAAATATTTTTTTGCCTATTTTACCTTCCAATAACGATTTCTTTTTATAAACGCTGTCCGCGTAAAATGACTGCTTCAATATTCCGAGAATCTCCGAAGAAGTATAGTTATCGAAAACAACCGGATAATTTCCGCTTGCTGCCGTTCTTGCTCCAAGCTGATCTACGCCTTTTTTAGCGGCATTCATAGCTGCTTTTTTAAACTTCAGGTCGCCGAAACCGTGGGAAAAATCAAAATCGAACCCCGAACCTGTATCTTCGCCATCCCGTGACGCAACGGACAAAAATATCTCATAAAAAGTTTTTATTGAAGAAACGTCAATTCCTTTTGAATTATAAAATCTTTTATTGATTAATGTCTCGGAATACGACGGTTTATCTACTTTGTATATTTTTTTGTCGTATGAATAAGCAATTTCTTCCATTTCAAGCAGTAAAGACTTTTTTTTATCGATATCTATGTCTACGCCATCTTCGGAATAAATGCCTAATTTTTCGGGAGTAGATATATCGTCATCGCCGCTATAATAGTCGTCCTTTTCCGCAAATTCGGCAAATTCGTCCGCCTCCATATATTTTAAAAGCGAGTAAGCGCCGTTTAAAGAGTTTAAAATTTTATCGCTTTCTAATCCAAGACAATAAGAAAAACTCATCTTCTTTTTGTCTAAAAGTCTTATGTTTAATCCGTTAGTTTCCGCATTTACATAGTTAGAAATACCGCCGTCCTCCGATTCCATTTTGAGGACTTTTGAATTAAACATATAAAGCTCGAACTCTATGCCTTTATTTTTACAATAATCTTCGGTAATTGAAGCGGCAGAATCAAAAAACGGGCTTCCGCCTTCGATGCCGCTCTGCAATTCCCCCTTCGTTATTTTTTTATTTACGTCAGCCATATATTTTATATTTCCTTTATCTTTTTTTAACGGTTAATTTAAAATTCCGTTTTGCCTGCCCCGTCTTCCGTTAGTTTTATTTTTTTATGCGCGATTATTTTATTATTATTATTTTACCGAATACTATTTGTTGTTTATGCGGGATATTATATCCGCGGCGACTTCCTCTATCGATTTATCGGTAATATCTATAATATATGCGTTTAATTTAGCGTATATAGACATTGAATGGGCAAGTTCTTTTTCTATAGATTCTTTCGATACGTAATCCTGTGAAAGACCAAGCCCCATTCTTTTCAACCTTTCTTTTCTTAAACTTGAAATTCTTCCGGCGTCGGAAACCAAACCGAATATTTTATTCCTTTGAACCTTAAATACCGTATCGTCTATAACCTGAGAATCTATTATGGGAATATTAGCCGCTTTAAATCCTCTTTGGGCAAGAAAAAGACAAAGCGGAGTCTTTGACGTCCTTGATATGCCCAGTATAAGGGCATCCGCTTCCAAAACTTCGTCTATCCTTTGTCCATCGTCGTGTTTAACAGCATATTCCAAAGCATCTATTCTTTTAAAATACTCGTCGTTAACCCTGTGGATTAAACCGGGCTTTCTTTCTGGAGAAAGATTAAGGATATTTGCTATAGAATTAAGTACCGGGCCTATTATATCGATACTAACAATGCCTTTTTCTGCAGATTCCTGAAGCATAATATTTCTCAGCCCGTCTTTAACTAAAGTAAAAATAACCAATGCTTTTTTTTCTGCGGCTTCCGTTATTATTTCCCTTAATTTCAATTCCGAATCTATCAATAAGAAACGTTTAAGGCGAACCTCGGGAATAGAAAACTGCGAT
>JAJZLA010000098.1 GCA_021803845.1 bacterium
ACCTATTTTGATTAATTTTTCGGCAAGCCGTTTTTCGGAATAAGACCTCGCGGACACGAGCTTCAAAGAGTAATCCTGCGCCGATGAGGGCGTTTTAGACTTTCTTTTAGAAATATTTTCCTGCGATATTTTCAAAGAGAATGCTCCAATAATATATTATATAGCGCTATACTTCAATATCATGCGCATAAACATACCTGCGGTTACGTGTTCCAGTAAGAACCCGAACCGCCTGAAGCCCCCGCAGTTCCCGTTCCGGACGGTCTTGTTCCGGCGACGCCGGAAGTTTTGCCGCTCTCAGCGGAGTCTGCCTTAATCCCTGCGCTTATATCGTCGTCGGAAGCGTTTACTCCGGATATTAACAGGGCAAGGTCGTTCGGCGAGGTGGACTCCGCAAGAGCATCTTCGTATGTTATCAAGCCCTGTTTATAAAAATTGTAAAGAGACTGGTCGAAAGTCTGCATCTCGTACTGTATATTTCCGCTTTTTAGGAAGTCCCTTATACTCGCAGTTTTATCTTCGTTTGCTATACATTCTTTTATCGTTTCCGTTCCAATCATTATCTCTACCGACGGAAGACGGCCTTTTTTATCCGCTCTTACTATAAGCCTCTGTGATATTACTGCGGAAATAACGGAAGCAAGCTGTATTCTTATCTGTTTTTGCTGATAGGGCGGAAAAACAGCTATAATTCTGTTTATGGTTTCCTGCGCATCGAGGGTGTGAAGGGTGCTCATTACGAGATGTCCCGTTTCGGCGGCCGTTATAGCAGTCTCTATCGTTTCTAAGTCCCTCATTTCGCCGACTAAAATAACGTCAGGGTCCTGTCTTAAGGCTTCCCTCAATCCGTGCGAAAAAGAATAAACGTCCATGCCGAGTTCCCGCTGATTTATTATGGCTTTTATATCTTTATGAAGATATTCGATAGGGTCCTCGATGGTTATTATATTTACCGGTTTATTCCTGTTTATAAAATCTATCATGGAAGCGAGGGTCGTGGACTTTCCGCTGCCGGTTATGCCCGTAACCAGTATTAATCCTCTTTCTTTAAGCGATATAGATTTGATAATTTTAGGCAGGTTAAGCGATTCAAAAGCTGGAATTTCAAAAGGAATATAACGCATTGCTATACTTAAAGAATTCCGCTGGGAATAAATATTTACCCTGAATCTTCCGATGTTATGCAGGCTGTATGCAAGATCTACGTCCCTGTTTTCCTGAAAAACCTTAAGCTGATGTTTATCCATCATGCTTACGGCTATTTTTTCTATAACTTCTTTGGACATAACGCCAAAATTTTCCTGTTTATAAATATCCCCGTCTATTCTAAAAATAGGATAAGAATTTACTTTAATGTGGATGTCCGACGCTTTTTTGCCCACCGCCGTCATAAAAATAGTTTCTAAAAGAGAAGGCTGTCCCCCGGGCTTAACCTGTTGAATATCCTGTGCGGCATTAAACTGTAAAACCGTTTCGTCCATTTTTTTATTTAAGATTAAATTTTTCTAAAATTTTAGAATGTATTTCGTCGCGTAGGGCAGGGTTGTTTTTGAGCGTTTCTTTTGCGGCTTCCCTTCCCTGTCCGAGCCTTTCTTTGCCGTAGCTGAACCATGTTCCCGATTTTTCTATTATGCCGCTTTCCGAACCTAAGTCCACTATGTCGCCTTCTAAAGATATTCCGCTGTCGTAAACTATATCGAACTCTGCTTCTTTAAACGGAGGCGCTACTTTATTTTTTACTATTCTTGCTTTAGTCCTTGAGCCGACAACTTCGTCTCCTTTTTTTATAGAGCCTATTCTTCTTATATCTATACGTACTGATGCATAAAACTTAAGAGCGTTGCCGCCCGTCGTGGTTTCCGGAGAACCGAACATAACGCCTATTTTCATTCTTATCTGGTTAATGAATATAACCGACGTATTCGACCTTGCGATAGCCGATGTAAGTTTTCTTAAAGCCTGCGACATAAGCCTTGCCTGCAGTCCCATATGGGAGTCCCCCATTTCGCCTTCTATTTCGGCTTTAGGCACCAATGCGGCAACGGAGTCTATTACCAAAACGTCGATAGAGCCCGACCTTACCAAAGAATCCGCTATTTCTAAAGCCTCTTCTCCCGTGCCGGGTTGAGAAACCACAAGCTGATCGACGTTGACGCCTATTTTCTTTGCATACTTCAAGTCTAAGGCATGCTCCGCATCAATAAAGGCAGCGATGCCTCCGCGTTTTTGAGCCTGTGCAACTATTTGCAGAGTGAGCGTTGTTTTTCCAGACGATTCTGGTCCGAATATTTCTATTACCCTTCCTTTAGGTATGCCGCCTATACCGAGCGCTATATCTAACGACAAAGAGCCGGTCGGGATAGACTGTATATTTTCTGCGGGCGGTTTTCCGCCGAGAACCATGACGGCTCCCGCGCCGAACTGCTTTTCTATCTGAGCCATTGCAAGATCCAGTGCTTTCATTTTTTGCTCATGGATAATGGCGTCTTTTGCGTTTTCTTTAACGTTTTCTTTAATTTCGCCTGATTTTACTGCCATAATTTCACCTGTCGATTATTTGTTGCGGGACGGAATTGCAATCCCGACGGTTATTTATTTCCATTTTGCGGTGGTGCCCTAATTGAATTCTGTCCCTGCTGCTAATAATAATATATTAAAAAAAAGAAAGATTATCAAGTTAAATTTTTGTCATTATTTTTGCCGCTTATTTCGTTTAAAAGCCTGTAAATCCAAAACAGAGCCATTTTTGTCGTATAAGACTTTATATCGGCGCGCGAACCGGAAAAAATATATTTTCTGGACTCTTTGATTTTACCGCTCGATAATGCTATAAAAACCGTTCCTACTGGGTAATTGCCGCCGTCTGTTTTTGGTCCTGCTAAACCGGTAACGGCGATACCTATATCCGATTTTGTTTTTTCCCTTACTTTTTCGGCCATTTCCTCTGCGCATGCTTCGGAAACGGCGCCTTCTTTTTCTATAATAGCCGGATCTACCCCTAAAATATCGGTTTTTGCAGAATTTGAATATACCACGCCTCCGTAAAGAAAATAAGAGGATGCACCCGGCAGGTCGGTAAGTTTGTCGGAAATATGCCCTCCGGTAAGTGATTCCGCCACGGATATCTTAATTTCGTTTTCCTTCAGCAGATAAGAACATACTACTTCAAGTTCGTCTTCGTCGTAACCGTAAAGATATTTTTTAAAAATTCCGACAGTTTTTGTATCTATTAACTTTATGTTTTCATTAAGTTTTTGGGTGGAAACGCCGTTTACCGCCGCGGATATAATAAATTCCCCGTATGAATATTCGTACGTCAAATTAGCGTCGGAAATCTCTTTTAATTTTGCAAAAAGCGCTTCAAACTCTTTTTCTTTTAAACCGAACAACTTATATTTCCTAAATTTGACGAAATAATTTATGCCCAGTTTTCCAAGCATTTTGCCGAGAACGTGATTTTTGAACATATAAACCGCATTATGAGGCTCTAACGGAAACGCGGCTATGAATGCCGGTTCGGTAAGATAAAAACCTGATATGCCGGAATTTTGATTCGGTACGATAAAAGAATGGTCGGGAAAATAACAGGCTTTTTCGGCGGAGTGACCGAAAGATCTTTTGTTCGATTCGTAAACTAATGCCATCAAGTCTGCGGCGTCTTTGCTTCTCGTCTGTCCCTTCTTTAATACGGAACATATTATTTCGGAAGTTAAAGCTCTTCCTTCTTTTATGCCCCCGCATATTATTACGAAAGAATCTTCCGACGTCATATAAGATACTACTTTGGATATGCTTAACGTCTGGTTTTCCGGCATAATCACGGCTTCTTTGAAACCAAGTCCATAAACCGAAAGAACGTCGGAAAGCTCTTTTATTATTTCGCCTGCTGCGGCAAAATTTCCGTCGTCGGATATTATTAGTATTTTTATATCTTTCATATGTGGTTTTGCGGCGGAAACTGAACTTAATTCCGTCCCCGCGTTTCCATTTTGTTTGCGGGGACAGAATTGAATTCTGTCCCCGAAATAATTAGATACCGGCTATTATTACGATAGCTATTCTTAAAATTATTACGGAAAAAAAAGCGGCGGCAACATCATCCAGCATAATGCCTATTCCGCCTTTAATTTTTTTATCTATAGTTCCTATAAACAGCGGCTTCGATATGTCGAAAATACGAAAAAGCAGAAGCCCAAGTAACGAGTATACCAAAATATGAAAAAAATCGAAACGCATCCATAATAAACCGGACATAACGGCAAGATAACCCAGAACTTCGTCTATAACTACGAAAGACGGGTCGTCTAATCCGGATATTTTAGACGCCTTGGACGACACATAAATCCCGGTAATAAATATTACAATACATACGGCGATATAATAAAAAGGGTTTAAAAATCTAAGCAGAAATATATAGAGTAAAAAAGCGGCGACGGAACCGGCGGTACCCGGACCGTAAGGAAAAAATCCCGCGTAAAAAAAGGATGCCGCAAAAATAAAAGGGTTATTTTTTTTAAATTCGTTCATTTTATTCATTCCATATATTATTTACGACTGGAATTTATACCTCCTCATGGAAATATTCAGAAGTATGGCTACCGCAGACATATCTACGACGAGCGACGTACCGCCGTAGCTGAAAAACGGAAGCGGAACACCGACTACCGGTAGAAGACCGACGGTCATAAACATATTTATTATAGCATGAAAAGTTATAATGGCAAGCGCTCCGCCGCCGAGTAAAAAACCTTGAAGTTTTTTGGCTCTGTAAACTATCTTAAATCCCCTTATTATAACTATAAAATAAAGAATTATAAGAACTAATCCGCCTATAAAACCGAACTGCTGCATATACGTCGAAAAAATAAAGTCGGTATGCTTTGCCGGCAAAAAATCTAAGGTGCTCTGAGAACCGTTGCCTAAGCCTTCGCCGAAAAGCCTTCCCGCGCCGACCGCTATTTCCGACTGTATGATATTATATCCGGCTCCGAGATAATCCTTTGCCGGATGGAGAAATATCAGTATTCTGCTTTTCTGATAAGATTTAAGCCTGAACCACAAAACTGGACCGGTTACCAAAATAATTCCGGCGAGTATAAGCATGGAATTTCTTTTAATTCCCGCAAAAAAAATAATAATCAATCCTATAAACAATACTATCAGAGACGTTCCTAAGTCGGGTTCTTTAGCAATAAGCAGGACCGGTATTATTATAATAATAAAAGGTATGATAAGGCTTCGCAGATTATAGCCTTTTTTATTTTCGTAGGTGGTAAAATATTTAACGAGAGCGAATATCAGGGCTATTTTCATTAATTCGGAAGGCTGAAACGACAATATGCCGAGAGAAATCCATCTCGAAGCCCCGTGCGTAATTCTTCCTTTTACAAGCACGATAACGATAAATATTAAAATAAATCCGTATATATAATACGCCGCTTCTATCAGGGTATTATAATCTATGGATATTATTAAGGACATTACCAGAATAGACACTATAAACCAAACGAGCTGTTTTATCACGTAAGGATCAAAAAAATCTTTGTGGTATATGCTTAAAGAACCGTAAAGATTCATAATGCCAATAGAAAAAATTATAATTACGGTAAAAAGCATTATAAAATCGAAATTCTGCGTATATTTATTATTCAATATTTTCATAATTTAAAAACTAGTATATATAAAACTCGGAATATTGTTTTTCTTGTTCTTTTTATGATGTTTGGACGGTTTCCACAATCCTTTCTGCTCCAAATATTTTTCCACTATTTTTTTTGCTATAACTGCCGCGTTGGCTCCGAGAAATTTCGCATGCATATCTAAAACCACTACGGCGATTTTAGGATTTTTAAGCGGAGCAAATCCGACGAACCATGCATTGTCTCTATATTTTCTCGGCACGCTTTTAATATCGTAAATAGAATAAGTTTTAGATATAACCTGCGCCGTGCCGGTTTTGCCGCAAAATTTTATACCTCTTATTCTTGCGTTTACAGCCGTTCCGTAACTTTTGCTTACCACTTCGCATAGGCCTTTTTTAACCGCATCGAGATATTTCTTTTTTATATCTATATTTCTTATAAATTTAGGCTTCATTACTTTTAATATTTTCCCTTTCTGGGAAACTATTTTTTCAAGTATGTAAGGCCTGTAAAGTTTTCCTCCGTTAGCTATGGCGCTGTAAGCCATAACAAGCTGTATCGGTGTTACAAGGTCGTAACTCTGCCCTATAATCGCCGAAAGAGTGGAACCTTTATACCAGTGCCTGCGGTATCTTTTGTAAACTAAACGTTTAGTGGGAATAAAACCCGGATTTTCCCCCGGCAGATCTATTCCGGTTTTCTTTCCCAAACCGAGTTTAAAAGCGTATTTCGCAAGCTGGTCAATGCCTATCCTGACGCCTATGGAATAATAAT
>JAJZLA010000099.1 GCA_021803845.1 bacterium
GCAAAACGTAATGGAAACATTCGGCAACATATATTATATGTTAAGATATACCCATCTTCACCATGAAAAGATAAAACTTGCCGTAGTCTTCTACGGCGTCATATCCCTTCTTATGAACAATACCGATAAGACGATAGCAGCCTACATACATAAATATTCCAAAGAGGGCGTAAAGTTCTATGTCTGCTACAATGCAATGATTCTTAACAACCTAGTAAGGGCGACTCTCATAAAAGGGGTAACTCCCGTTCCCATGGGACTTTTAAAGGTTTACGAACTGAGAAAAGAAGGATATAAGTACGTTACCAATCCGTAAGAGAAGAAAGGCAGCGTGTATTAAGGGACAGTAACGGAATAAATAAATCAGACCTTATTTTTTAACCGATTAATCTTTTATTTTATGATATAATTTATGATATGATTATTATATTGCAGTAAGGCAAAAATATTCAATAAGCGAATAAGCTGCTACCCTTTATATTTTATTTATATTAATTAAATTCATCTAAAAATTAAACGTTGAACGATTATTATTATGGGTTACGCTTTAAGAAAAATATATCCCGACGATATCTATAATGAACCCATAAATCTGAACAGAACTTTTAAATTTCTTATTCCGCAACTTAAAAATCTGTTAGAATTAAATTAAGGAATTTAAAAAAAATCAAATTTAAATGGGTAAACTAAAATGAGCAAAAACCGCAGGAATTTTTCGCCGGAATTCAAAACGAAACTCGTCATAGAGCTCTTTAGAATCCTGCAAGACTCTAAACGAGATAGCCTCTAAATAAGACATTCTTTCCAAAAAAGGTTTTTATCCATTTTATTTCGAAAATCAGGATACTTATTTTAAAAAATTGGAAGAAGGTTTTCCCTCCGGAAATCCGTCCGGGTATCTTGAAGGTATATAATACAGATCTAATAATTTAGCTTTTTCTATAATGTCGCCTATATTGTCCAAACCGGCGGTTTTATTTTTATGGATGTCGGTCGTTAAGCCGGTCGTTAATGAGTCTTTTTTTGATAGAATAATATTAAGCATAGCGTTCAAGGAATGTCCCCATAACGTTATTCCGTACTTTAAACCAAGAGCTTTTATAGCTTTTTCGGCGGCCTGTTCGGAAGTAAAACATGCCCATTCATAGTATGCATAATCAAAATCCAAATTAGCCCTTTCAAAATCCCTTTTTCCCTGTTCGTACCAGTCCTTCCACCTATTCATAATTAGTAAATTTGTAAGTCTTAACTAAAGAAGTCGATTTTTTCTTGACATATTAAAATACACAAAATTAGTAAGTTTATTTTATATCATTTAAAGTATAAAATCAAAATTATCGCCTTTAGACTATATAATTATAAAAATATTTGACAATTTTAATTTAATGAATTATTATTCTAGATATGAATAATAATTATTCAAGCAGTGAATTAAATTATAAAAAAAGACTTCTTCTTAATAATGTTTTGCCGGCGGTAAAAAGTTTTCCCGTAATTGTAATTACAGGTGCAAGACAGGTAGGCAAAAGCACTTTTTTAAAAAACGAATTTAAAGACTTTAAATATATAAATTTTGACGATTATTCTTATCAGGAGCAGGCTAAAAAAGATCCGGCTTCGTTATGGAAAGATTATAACCGCATTATCATAGACGAAGTTCAAAAAGTCCCCGAAGTTCTTAACGCCGTAAAGTTGGCAGTGGACGGTTCAGATAGAAATATGCGTTTTATACTCTCAGGCTCTTCCAATCTTTTATTGATGAAAAACGTATCCGAAACTCTTGCGGGAAGAGCCGCATATTTTGAAATGCAGCCGATGGTCTATGCGGAAATACAAGGAAAAGGAGAAGGATTGTTCGCGCATTTATGGAAAAAAGACTTTAATTTAAAGACGGCAGATAACGTTATAGCCGCACAAGTTGCCCCGCTTCCACTTATATTCAGAGGCTTTATGCCGCCGCTGTTAAATTTAAACGGTGAAAAAGAAATCGTACTTTGGTGGGAAGGCTACACTAGAACATATCTTGAAAGAGACTTAAGAGAATTATCGCAGATAGAATCGCTGATAGATTTTAGGAAAGTAATGGCGTCTCTTGCGCTAAGAACGGGAAACTTATTAAATCAATCCGAAATAGCAAGAGACTCGGGCATAAGCCAATCGTCCGTTCACAGGTATATAAAACTTCTTGAAATTTCAAATATAATAAAGCAGATTCCCGCATTTTATTCAAATAAAATTAAAAGGATTATGAAAATGCCCAAGATATTTTTCGTAGATCCCGCCTTAAGCGTATATTTAGCAGGATATTACGATACCTCCCATTTAAGCGAATCTAGAGAACTGGGCAGTTTTTTTGAAACTATGGTCTATCTCCATCTTAAGGTCTATTCGGAACTGATGACCCCGAAAAGCCAAATATTTTACTATAAAACTACGGCAGGTAAGGAAGTAGATTTTATACTTGAGCATGGGAGGGAAATTGTTGCGTTTGAAGTTAAAATTTCAGACAATCCAGTGTTCGAAGATGCAAAAAATATAATAGAATTTATAGAAAATTTCCCGAATGCAATCAGAGGCGTCATCGTCCATTCGGGAAATAGCGTTAAATGGCTCCACTCTAAAGTTATAGCGGTTCCGTGGTGGATGTTATGACTGCCGTTAAGCATATCTTCGGTTATATATCTTTCTCTTAGCAATCTTTTGATTTACTAAAAATGGTTTTATTGCTTTTTAAAAAAGTAATGCTAAAATAAATAAGTAGGAATTTTAATATTTGGAGGTACTAATAAACGACAATAAAACTATTTCCGATAAAATCGAAGAAATATTTAAAAAGGCCTCTTTAGGAAAGATTTTATTGGTTACCAATTCGCTTGTAATTATAGAAATTATATTTGTGTTAGAGTCATACTACGATAAATCCAAAAAAGAATTTGAATTTTTATATTTTAAGAAACAGGGTGGGAGCGGTTTAAACCTTATTTTTATCGCCGTATTTATCTTTTAAATATTCTTCAATTTCTTTTTCAAAATATTCTTCAATTTCTGTTTTACTTACATTATATGAAGGTTTTAAGTTATTGCTCAAAAAATTTTCTTTAATATCTATTAACCCCGTAAGTTGTTTTAAAAATAATTTTTCATTATAGAATAACGGTTGAATTTTTAAAGTTTCTTCTATTAATTTATTTAAACCGAACTTTTTCGATAAAACATAAAGGTCGTAATAATCCCTAAGTTTACCTCTGTAATTCAATACCGTGGTTTTCATAGCCATTAAGATTTTTATTTTGGCTATTTTTAGGTTATCGAATAGTATTTCGGAGTTTTCTTTTTCAGATATAAAATCAAACCCGTAGGCATAAAAGGTAACTTTAGTTTTGTCAAAAACGTAATCATATTGTATAAGCTGGTTTTTTATATTGAATTTAGAAAATCTCGGAATAATTTTAATTTTTTTATCATCTAGTTTCTTAAGAAGTTTATACATCCGATTTTCATCTAAAACATCTTGAGCGGTGAAAAGGTCTATGTCTTCCGAAAACCTGTGCTTAAGATAATTTCCTCTTCTTTTCCTAAAATTTTCAGTATTTCTTCAGTATTTTTAGGCCACATTTTTTTTAAAAATTGGTAAAATAAAATCCAGTAACCGAAAAAGTTTTGGGTCGTTATATTTATTTTGAGGTTTTATAAATAACCTGTGCACTTTTATAATTCTATCCGCAGGAATAATTTTAAACAGTGCCGCTATCTCGTTCAAATCTCCATAAATTAATATATGTTCTATTATTATTCTGTCAGGCAAAATTGAATCATTCTTGTTATAAGACCAGAAATTGTCACGGTTAATTTCAGGCGGCAAATCTTTGAGATTTAGGTATATCTCATCTTTATCCAATATTTTAGAATTTTCTATCAGTATTTCCCGCGTAATACTTTTATCAAATTTTTCAACGCTCTTAGATAATGCTCCCATAATAAATATCCTCTAAAAATTTCTATTCCATTATTATAGCATAGCTGAAATATAAATTCTCCAATTTGCCGATAGAACATTAACTAAAAACTAAAAAACCCCCCTTTATTTATATGCTTACCTTACATCAATTAATCTAATTAATTATATTTTTAGATATAATAATTTTAGTTTTGCCGTAATTAAAAGACAAAAGCCATAAAAACGACAGATAGTTTGCAAAGAATCTTTTAAGAAATATAATATAGAAATTATAAAGTTGAAAACTATATTTATAGTATAATTTAAAATGAGGTATATCATGAAACGCTTTATCGTTTACTTATTATTTGCGGTATTTTTTATAACCGCCTCCGGCGCATACGTTTTTACAAACGCAAAGCCGGCTCAGGCTGGTGTATTAATTCTTGGTTCCGCTGCTTTGTTTTTTACAGTTGCAATCAAAACAACCGAAGCGGGACAAACGCGTCACATTTCTAACAGCGCCCGGCTTATAAACCGCGGCAGGTATTTGGTGGAAGATGTCAGCAAATGCGCCGATTGCCACACGCCGAGGGACAGGTTCGGCCGCCCCATAAAATCAAAATGGCTCGAAGGAGCGGTCCTTAATCTAAAGCCGATTCACCCGGTACCGGGCTGGGCGGGAAAAACCCCCGACATCGCAGGTTTGCCTAAGGGGTGGACCAGAAAAGATGTAATTAAATTTCTAACGACCGGCATAGATATAAAAGGCAAGTTTGCAAGACCGCCCATGCCTGGCTATAGGCTGACGAAAAAAGACGCCGTTGCCGTTACGGATTATCTTAAAAGCTTGAAAAATCAGTAAAATAGGGTATTTGTATTTAGCCGTTATATAACTAAATATAACGGCTAATTTCTCAATGTTGCGGTTAATCTTTTCGTATTCAGAGCAGATTTAATGTATCCTCTATTTTCCCCGCTATAATGTTGTAATTTAAGGCGGCATTTATAGCGAGTTCTCTAATCCCATAATGACGATTCCTATGGCGGCATTTTTGAGTATTTCATTATCGTTAAAACCGTTACCTATGGTGATAGTTTCCGCGTATCCTAATTTTTGAAGTATTTGTCTTTTTTTAAGGGCGGAATTTTCTCCGTTTATAATAAATAACTCGGCATGGATGTTTTTAACCATTTCTTTGGCAGTTTTAAACGTATCCGATGTTACGAAGTAAATATCAACATGTTTCGATAATTCAACATTAATAAGCATACTGAAAATCAGGCGATTCTATTGATAAACTTAAAGAGTCTTATATTGAATCAGGCGAAAGATTTATCGTAGTAGCGGATAGAGTAGAAACTATGTGAAAAGACAAATTTGCTCCGCCAGGCTACCCGCAGTAGTTAAACAAACTCGGCATAAAATATTAAACGAAGGCGGTATAAACAGTTTATAGAAAGCAATAAAGAAAACTGCTTTAAATTATCAAAAGCAAAATCCTGACAACGCGTATGACGCAGGACAGCTTATCCTTTTGATTGATATAACGCAACGTATTGTATTTATTTTTTTGCAAGAGTGGTTTTTCCGGTCTGACGAGCGCCGGTTATTAAGACGATTTTTCTTTCATTTTCGGATGGCAGAAAATTGTATATCGCTCTAAAATACTGTAAATTTTCGTTCATAATCTTAAATTTTACAGTATATTTTAGGAAATGTCAAAATTTATTTCAATAAATCTGGCAACATTTTGATTTATATAAGCGTATTCAAAGATATATTCGCAATAACCGGAAGCGGCCGCATTAATATGATGATAGCAAATAACGCAGCCGCTTCGCAAATTTAAAATTAACCGTTCATGATGCCAATTAATACTAATAATGCCAATCGATATTCAATAAAAGAGATATTATTCGGACATATTTTCTTTCATTGACTTAATTTTTTTGTTCAACATTTTTTTCATAAACTCAAGGCGTTTAATTTTATGGGCAATTCTATTCTTCATCATTTGCACAAATTTATTTCTTTGTTTCGGCGTTAAAACGCTGAAGAATTTTTGAAAAAAGTTTGCTTTAATTTCGGCCATATTTTTAACTTTATTAGTGATACCGGATACGAAAACGCTTTTGTCGAACGTGCCGGATTTCATTGCCGCAAGCAGCGGATTTCCAAAGTTTCCCATATTGGATTTGAAAGCTTTAAATTCCTGGCGTTTAAACAGCATAATTTGATGAAACTGATTTTGATTTAAATGCAATTTCTTTTTGAGCATAAAAACATTAAACATTCCTATTTTCATCCACATATTCATTTTGCCGCGGCGCATAAATTTATGCCCCATAAAATTGTGATTTTGCATGCCTTGAAACGCAAAAGCTTTTCCCGCAAAATACGTTCCCGTAAAAATAAATGCCAACAAAAACATAAACAGGAAAAAAAATT
>JAJZLA010000100.1:0-5746 GCA_021803845.1 bacterium
AAAGAAAATTTTTCAGGATAGAACCTTCTTTAAACGAACCGATAAAAATTTCTTTTTTTCTGAATAATAAATATTTCGATTCGGTACTGTTCGACCTGTCCGGCGAAGGACTTTCTTTTCTGCTCGATTTCCCCGTAGAAAAACATACTGTTTTAGAGGGCGTAAAGATTAAATTTCCCGGCGGACTGTCGGAAATTACGGTAAGAATGGAAATCAGGTCTGTAGCCAGACTCGATAATCTTAAATATAAGGTAGGCGCTCAGGCTATTAATTTAAAACCCGCCGAACAGGATGTTTTGTTTAAATATATATTCAGAAGACAGCGTGAGATAGTAGCCGCTATGAAAGGGACGGTTTAACGGCTTTTTCGTTTAATTCGTACAAAAACGCAAAAATATTCGCTATAGCCTTATAAAGTTCGGGCGGAATTTCCTGGTAAATATCCAACCCGTCGAGTATATCGGCAAGCGCGTTATTTTTAGTTATAGGTATATTTTCTTTTTTTGCGATTTCGATAATTTTTTCGGCAA
This sequence comes from bacterium, assembly GCA_021803845.1. The sequence goes on from JAJZLA010000100.1 coordinate 531, forward strand.
GCTCTCCCCTGCCTTTGGCCGTAACGACCGGAGCGTTATTTTTTTTCGGGTCGTACCGCAGGGCTGTCGCCTTGGCTAATTTAAACTTAGACTCTTTCATTTATTATTTTCCCTCCGGAAAATGTTTCCGCGCCGGGGACGAAAGTTCCGGTATTTTCCTTAAAAGATATATCCTTAAGGGTTATCCCGTCTTTCGACAGCATTTCTTTAAAGGATAATAGATTTTTATTTATAAGCTCTCTTGCCGCCGCCGGACATTCCTGAAATTTAACGCTAAGGAATTTATCGGAATAATATGAAAACAGCTTAATGCGGCCCAACCGGTTAAATTCCGTTTCAAGCATTAACATATATTTTTTCGGAGCGGCGCTTAACGATTTTTTTTTATCGGGGGCGTCTTTTATAAAACGGCCGCGGTCGGAGGTTAAAATAACCGAACCCGAACCGAGCGCGGTGCCGAAATTAATATGGACAAACAAAAAATTGCCTTTTGCCTCGGCCGTTACGTTTTGTATGGAAGCGCTTAAACCGGACGCCGAAAGAGATTTAAAAGCGGCTCCAATATCGCCCTCCAAAACGCCCGTAAATGCTTTGCTATATAAATCCAGAGCTTTTTGAATATTAATATTATCCGCCGCATCGGCTACGACTTTAAATATTATTTCAACGCCGGCGCCGGCGCTTTCGTTTACGGCGCCGCTTTTAACGGCGCTTTCGAGCCTTAGTTTAACCGGAATGCCGAAGCTCTCGTCAAACGCTTTTCCTAAGGTAAATTCGTCGTAAAGGCTTTCGGGGATAACCGCCGTCAAAAGTTTACCGTTAATATTCAATATTCCGATCGGAGAGCCCGCTTCGCCCGAGGAAACGCTTATTAAATCGGCCTCGATTATACTTCCCTGTTTTAATATTCCTAAAAGGGAGGATGTTATTTTTTCTTTTATAATTCCGGTTATTATATTATCGTTCCTGCTTAAACGGCCCGGTCCGCCAGTCTGCCCAGCTATATAATTCATACGACTAAATCTACATGGGGGTTATTTCCGCCTGCTCCTTCCTCAGCCTCTTTTCTCTCTTCTTCTTTCTCCTTTTCTTCTTCTTTGCGGTTTTTGTTTTTATCGTTAACGGGCTCGAGTACTTCGCTTAATTCGACCACCGTATTTAAAGCGGCTTCATCGGTATTTGCCATTTCTTTCTGAATTATATTGTTTGAATTTACTGCTAAAACATGGGAGGATGCGGCTATCTTTTCTACGGAAGGCAGATTTGTAATAATTTGTTGAAGCTCTACTGTATCTATCATAACGATAGCGTTAAGACGTTAAATATTTAAAAATGCTTTCTATGTCTACAACCGAATAAAACTTTCCTTCAGCGTCTTCAAATACGTCAGATGTTATGTTGTTCGTGTTTTTAAATTTAAACGACGAAGAAGCGATAAGATTTTTATTTTTAACTCCGGTTATATTTTTTATTTCGCTTACAGACAATCCGAAAAATTTATTTTCGTAAATACAGATTATTGTATATTTTAACAAAGCTTTAATATCCATAACTCCGTTTACTACCGCGGAAAAATCGTATATTGGGACGATTCTGTTTCTGTACGATATCACCCCTAGATGCCCGGTTTTTCTGGAAAAAATATTAACCGGAGTCTTGTATTTTATTATTTCGTTTATATTTAAAGCCGGCATGGCATAAAAAGAATTTTTAGATACGAATGTAAAATATGAAACTTCCTTTTCCAAATCTATTTTAGGCTTGAACGAAGAATCGGGCGAAACTTCCGGAACGGCTTTGCTGACAGAAGACGCGATATGTATATCGAAAACTTTGTCTGGGGTTCGGGCAGGAAAAGCGGAAGAAGGGGAAACTGCGTTTAATCCGGTTTCCGGGGTCAGCAATTTATCGACCGGATAAGACAGTATCTGTGCCTGCCGTCCCGTTTCCGCCGTATTTTTTTTGTCAAGCAAATCATCTATCCACGGCGTTACTATATCCGAACCGACCGCCTTAAAGCCTTTTAAATCGTATAAATTGAAAGCGTTATTCATCTTTTGCCCTCCTCCTTCTGTTTGCCCCCGCCGTTATTATTAAAATTAAAATCGTCTATTATTTCCCTTGCGACGCTAATATAATCAAGCGCCCCTCTCGAATGAACGTCTATGTATGTCAGCGGCTTTCTGAGCATGCTTGCGTCTCTGAATCTGGTATCTATATTAATTATACTATTAAAATGCATATCTTTATACTTATTTTTAAAATAATCCAGCGATTTAAGCGAAGAGTTGGTCCTCCTGTCGAACATCGTAATTAAAAGCCTGTACGTGCATCTAGAATCCAGCGCTTTTTCTATTTTATCTATAGTGGAAAGCAGAAGTTCGACCCCCCTTACCGATAAAAAATCCGACATTACCGGAATTATTATTTCGTCGCTTGCCGCAACGGCGCTTATAAGAAGAACGCTTAGCGCGGGCGAAGAATCTATTATAATATAGTCGTAATTATCGTAAAAAAACTTTAATTTCTCTTTGAGTTTTAATCCGCCGCCTTTTGAATTGGACAGTTCGGCTTCTATTCTGGCAAGATTGATGTTAGAGGGTATAAGGTCTATACAGCCGCCGTTTTTAAGCCTGTATTTATTAATTACGGCTTCATCGGGATTTAACGAATCGGATACTATTAAATTAGCTACGGAATATTCCAATTTTTCCGGTTCGACGGCGAGATGATTAGTAAGGCTTGCCTGAGGGTCGAGATCAACCAGCAGAACCCTGTAGCCGAAAATAGACAGGGAACTTCCCAGGGTAATAGCGGTCGTTGTTTTTCCTACGCCGCCTTTCTGGTTTGCCGTCGCAAAAATATACGGAGTTTTCATAATGGCTATAAAAGCTCATAAATCATTTTATCATACCTTCTATAAGTTTATGCTCGCCCGTGGTAAATATCTTGTCTATATCAAGAAGTATTATAAGCCTTTCGTCCAATTTGCCGACTCCTTTTATGTAGTCGGAGTCTAAACCGGCGATTAAAGGAGGCGGAGGCTGAATAGTCGAAGAATTAATCCTTAGCACTTCGGAAACGCTGTCAACTATAAGCCCTATAGTCTTGCTCATAATGTTTACTACTATAATCCTCGTTTCTTTCGTCGCTTCCTTTATGTTTAGATGGAATTTCTTCCTTATATCTACTATAGGAATAACCCTGCCCCTCAGATTAATTACTCCTTCGACGAAATCCGGAGCTTTAGGGACTTTCGTTATTTCGACTATCCTGTTTATCTCTTGCACCTTTAAAATATCTAAGGCGAACTCCTCGTTGCCCAGCTTGAAAGTTACGAGCTGGACTATTTCGTCGATTTTGGAACCTGCTTCGGCGCCCGCCGGGCCGCTTTTTCTATTTTCGGTTTCCTTATTAATTTCCATAGATTTCCTCCAAAGGTTATATTTTTATAAAAAATTAAAATAAATCAGCATACGGTTTCTCTTATTATTTCGTCGCCGATTTTATATATAGGCAGAATCATATCGGCTATGCCCGCATCTACCACCGCCTTCGGCATACCGTAAACGACGCATGTCGCTTCGTCCTGAGCAATCGTTTTCCCTCCGGTTTCTTTAATTTTTTTCATTCCCATAAGGCCGTCGGAACCCATACCGGTCAATATGACTCCGAGGGCTTTCCCCGGATATCCTTTTGCGACCGATTCCATCATAACGGAAACGGACGGCCTGTTTATAAGGTCTTCCGGTTCCGTCGAAAGAGAAATTACGAAACCTTCCCTTGTTTCCTTTACGATGCTGAGATGCTTGTCCCCCGGCGATAAATAAGCCGTTCCGGGTTTTATTATTTCTCCCCCGGCGGCTTCTATAACCTTAATGTGCGATATAGAGGACAATCTTTCGGCAAAAGAACCGGTAAAGGCTTTAGGCATATGCTGAACGATAATAATAGGCACCGGGAAATTTTGCGGAAGTTTAGGTATAACGTCCTGAAGAGCTTTCGGTCCGCCCGTGGAAGAACCTATGGCGACTATATCTATTTTGTTATTTTTAACGGCCGTTCCGTTTTCTTTAAACGGCATTGCTTTAGAAACTCCCCCAGTTTGTTCGTTTAAACGCGGTTTAAAAAAATATTTTTTTGCGGTAATAGCCTTGATTTTTGAAATCAAATCGTCCTTTATTTTCAAGATGTTAAGGGATACGTTGGAAAGATTTTTCGGAATATAATCCGCCGCTCCTAAGTCTAGAGCGTCTAATGTTTCTTTGGCTCCCTCCTCGGTAAGGGAACTAAGCATTATTATCGGAATAGGAAATTTTTCCATAATGATTTTAAGGGCGGTAAGTCCGTCCATAACCGGCATCTCTATGTCCATAGTCGCTATGTCCGGTTTCAGGTCCTGAATCTGTCGTATAGCGTCCTGTCCGTCTTTTGCCGTCCCGACTACTTTGATATCGCTTTCCCCATCTACGAGAGAGCTGATAGCCCTCCTCATAAAAGGAGAATCATCTACAATTAAAAGCCTGATAGGTTCCGCCATAAAATTTTAATCCCCTTTTCGTTATAACGCTATATGCCGCAATATTATATATTATTCCTGATTATTATTTGCAAGCTGTTTAATAATCCAGTCTAATCAGTTCTGGATTCCCGCTTTCGCGGGAATGACTAAACTGTGATTCGGATATTCACCCGTCTGGCGTCATTCCCACGCAAGAAGAAATGACGACACTTTTACTAAATATTAAATTTCTTAATGTCATTATGTCATTTCCGCGAAAGCGGGAATCCAGATATTAATTATTTCGAATCATCTGACTTTAACCGCGTCTATCATGGAAGATACGTCTATTATTAAAACCACTTTTCCGTCGCCGGTTATCGTAGCGCCGGAGATGCCTTTATACCCAAGCCGGTAATCGCCGAGAGATTTAATAACCACCTCTTCCTGGCCGAAAAGATTATCCACGACTATTCCTATCTTTTTTTCCGCAAGGGCTACGACCACGACGTAAATTTCTCTATCCGTTGGACGAACGGCATCTCCGCCTTCGTTTCCGCTTCCGGCCACTCCGAATTCGTCTCCGAGCCTTAGAAGGGACAGGACCGATTTCCTTAAATTTATAACTTCGTGCTTGTCTATGGTCTGAATGGTAGATTCTTTTATTCTGAGCGTTTCTACTACGGAATTAAGAGGTATTGCGAAAACTTCGTCG